>SLGU01000348.1 GCA_007136525.1 Desulfobacteraceae bacterium
GAAAACAATATGGCCAGTTGGAAACGAAAAGCTTGCCGACTTCCGTTTTTTTAAAAAGGACAATTTCCCCCGGGAGGGTCGGGGTCGGTATCGGGGTCGGTTTTGCAGAACCCCCCAGGGGACAGACTTCCAGTCTGTCTCCCGGGTCAAACTAGCTGCCTGTCATTTTTTTCGGGAGGCACGGTATTGTCCTGGCAAAACCCGACACCATCCGGTTGAAATTGACCTTAGAATAAGGAAGACGCCGTGGTCTATGGGTTTGAGGAAATCGATTTCGATCCCGATTTCGATTTCGATTTCGAAAAAATCAAATCCCGACAAATTGATGTACCGGGCGATCATTCTTTGCGATCTTGAACCCAAATACTTATTTTTATATTGGTTTTACTTACAACTTACAACCTACAACCTACAACCCCCAACCCAACCCACGGAGGAACACATGGCCGGATACGAACCGGAAAAGGACAAGGTACTGAAGAAATGGCACAGTGAAGAGACCGGCCTGGTCGTTTCAATTAACCGCTACGGTGAGGGAGAGCCCAAGCTTCAGATCGGACCCAGGATCCTCAAGAAAAAGGACGGAACCGAACGGGCCCCGGTAAAAGCGGGGCGGCTTTCAATGGAAGATATATTGTGGCTCTATGATATCATTGACGAGATCAAAGATGATCTTCAGGCCCTGGCCGATCCATTGGAATAATCGCAATGAAACAGGACACTGCCGTAATTAAACCAGTCAATCCGGGGCACTGGCCGTCATGCCCCAACCGGACGGCAGTTATGGTGAGCAGCCCCGCGGACATGAAGGACATTGTCAGGCGTGCCGGCCTGTCGGGTGTGCACCCCCAGGTGTTCATGAACAGCCGCATGTACTGCGACTCAAATTCCCCGTCGACCATATGCATTGCAGGCCCTTTTACAGGAGCGCCCTATGCCGCCATGCTCATGGAAGTGCTTATTGCCTGGGGGGTTGAAAGGATAATCGTTTTCGGATGGTGTGGCTCCGTTTGTGGAGATGTCGGCATTGGCGACATGATTGTTCCCACATCCGCTTTTTCCGGAGACGGCACATCGCCGCATTACTGCATTTCAAAAGGCGCAGATGACGCCGTTGAAAACAGGCGGATATTGCCTTCAGAGCGCCTCAACGCACACATCCTTTCCAAGTGCCGGCAGATGAACCTGTCCTGCCGTAATGGCCCTATATGGACGATGGATGCCATATTCAGGGAAACACCTGAAATCATATCCGAATATCAGGACAAAGGGGCTCTGGCCGTTGAGATGGAGGCAGCAGCCCTCTTTGCTGTGGGCGCCTATCGATGCGTCGAGGTTGCCGCTGTCCTTGCGGTATCGGATGAAGTTCACTCTTTTTCATGGAAAACCGGATTTGGCAGCAACCCGTTCAAGGAAACACGTAAAAACGCTATTGAACTGATATTGGCCGTGACCCGCGAATTGAACCAGGAATGCGCATCATGAGCGTCACAGAAGCAGAGCAGAAGGCAAAAGAGCGTGCAGAGGCACTGAGAAAAATCCTTCATTACCATAACCGGCGGTATTTTGTCTATGACGACCCGGAGATCTCGGATGCCGAATACGACAGGCTCATGCAGGAATTAATCGCACTCGAAACCGCTTATCCGGAAATTGCGAGCCCGGACTCTCCAACAAGCAGGGTCGGTTCTGCGCCTTTGGACAAATTTGAAACCATCGCCCATCATGTTCCCATGCTCAGCCTTGAAAAAGGGTTTGACGAGGCCGATATCATTGCTTTTGATCAGCGCGTCGCACGCATCCTGAAAACGGATGAACCCATCCGGTACACGGTTGAACCGAAGGTGGACGGGGTAGCCGTGTCCCTTGTCTATCAAAACGGAATACTCGTTTCAGGAGCCACGCGGGGGGACGGTTTTCAAGGGGAGGTGATCACCCCGAACGTCAAGACCATTGGCAGCATCCCGCTTGTTCTTCAAAACGTTGAAGGTGAAAAAGTTCCCGATTTCATAGATGTTCGAGGCGAAGTTTACATGAAGATGGCCGATTTCAAGGCCCTCAACCAGATTCGCCTGGACCAGGGGCTTCCCCTGTTCGCCAATCCCAGAAACGCTTCAGCCGGCTCTCTCCGGCTGCTGGATTCAACCATAACGGCACAGCGTCCGCTCAAGATGGTCGTTTACGGCGTTGGGCGCACGGACCTGCTCAAGGTCAACAGCCATGCGCAAACGATCCGCATTCTGAAAACCCTCGGGTTCCCGGCCAACCCCCACGTGGAAACGGAAATCAGCGTAAATGAGGTGATCGATTATTTCAAGCGCATCGATGAACTGCGGAAAACCCTTGATTATGAGATTGATGGAATCGTCGTGAAGGTGGATCGATATGATCTGCAGGAGCGGCTTGGCAGCACCTCCAGAAGCCCCCGGTGGGCGATTGCCGTCAAGTTCAAGGCAATGGAGGAGCATACCCGGGTGAATGATATCGTGGTCCAGGTAGGCCGGACCGGGGCTTTAACGCCGGTTGCCGTTCTCGAACCGGTCAGCATCGGCGGCGTTATGGTCAGCCGTGCGAGCCTTCACAACGAGGACGAGGTGCGGAAGAAGGATGTCCGGGTAGGGGATACCGTCCTTGTCAGGCGCGCTGGAGACGTGATTCCGGAGGTGGTGAAGGTCATACCGGCATATCGGAACGGCTCCCAGCTGCTTTTTCAAATGCCGTCCCAATGCCCGGTATGCAGCAGCACCGTTTTTCGATTCAAGGATGAAGCGGCCACCCGTTGCCTCAACGCTGGATGCCCTGCCCAATTGAAGGGGAACCTGCTTCATTTTTCATCCAAGGGGGCCCTGGATATCGATGGACTTGGCAAAAAGCTCGTTGACCAACTCGTCGAAACAGGGCTGGTCCGCTCTATCGCGGATGTATTCCGGCTCGACGTGAAAAGCCTTGAGCAGCTGGACCGGATGGGTAGAAAATCGGCTGAAAATCTTGTGGAAGCCATCCATGAGAGCAAAAAAGTGCCTTTTTCCAAATTGCTTTTCGGCCTGGGTATCCGCCACGTTGGCGCCCATGCGGCAAAATTGCTGGCTGCCCGGTATGAAACAATCGATGCCCTTGCAGCCGCTGAAAAAGAAGATATCGAAGGAATAGAGCAGGTCGGCCCGATTATGGCAGAGGCTCTCAGGGCTTATTTTTCCATGCCTGAAAACCATAAAACAATTGAAGATATGCAACGGCTGGGCCTTGAAATACTTCCGGAAATAAGGCATCAAAGGGATATCGGCAGGCTCAGGGGGTTGTCATTTGTGCTGACGGGCACGCTTTCTTCAATGACCCGAAAAAGTGCCACCGAGAGAATAGAAGCCGCAGGGGGAAAAGTGACGGGTTCGGTATCTGCTCAGACCGACTACGTGGTGGCAGGTGAATCTCCCGGCAGCAAGGTTGAACAGGCAAAGCGGAAAAACGTTTCGGTTATTGATGAACAACAGTTGATGCAACTCTTGGCAGAACCCGGAAGGGGTGAAAGGCAGGTGATGCGAAATGGCTGAGAAAAAGGCTTTGCGTGCCAGAATTGAAGGCCGTGTCCAGGGTGTCAATTACCGGATGGCAACGTTTCATGAAGCGAACAGGTTGGGTGTTACAGGGTGGGTAATGAACAACCCGGATAGTACAGTTGAAGCCTATTTTGAAGGCGATGCAGACAGTGTGGATAAACTGGTCGAATGGTGCTGGAAAGGGCCGCCCATTGCATCGGTTAGTAACATAACGGTATCCGAGGAGATCTATGCCGAACGCTATATGGATTTTTCAGTCCGCTACGCGTGATGCATGTCACAGCAAGCGCATGGCCGGGGCTGAAAAATGAAAAAGGGGGCGCAAATAACGCCCCCTTTTCAAAAGGTAGAATCGATTAGACAGAGACCCTCATATAGAATCGCGTAACTGTTTTCCGGGTTTGAATTTTACGACATTGCGCGCCTTGATCTTGATCGGATCGCCGGTCTGGGGGTTCCGTCCAGTGCGTGCTTTGCGTTTAACCTTTTGAAATGTGCCGAAACCAACCAAGGTCACTTTCCCATCTTTCTTTTTCAGCGATTTAACCACGCCGTCAATGTAGGAGTTAAGTGCGGCTGTCGCTGCAACCTTTGAAATCCCTGCATCTTTTGCCATTTTTTCTACGAGTTCAGCTTTTGTCATGACTTTTCCCTCCCCTTTTTTTTTGGTTTATTCAAAAGGCTTGAATTTCTAATAATTTAAATAAGGTTTTAGTGCTTGTCAATACATAAAACACCATGAACTCATTTTTTTTCAAAAAAAAAGCAAAACTAAGCCAAGCCTGAAGGGGGTTTCCGGACAGGTATCTGAGAGAAGTCTATAGCTCATAAGCGCATTGTCTTTCCGAATGACGGGTTCACAGGACGGATCGCTGTACCGGTGGGAAAGCTTTGTTTGACGGCTTCGTAAGAATCCCAATTATCTGTGTTGCGAGCAATCTTTGAATAATCTTACCTACGGATCAGTACGCTCATATCTTCAAAAATTGCTCGCGCCTGAATCTTGACCTTTTTACAAAGCCGCCTGAAAACGAATTTTTTCGGGCTCATCAAAAAATTGCGTCAATAAAAGCTTCAGGATCAAAAGGCTGCAGATCATCAATGCCTTCTCCAACGCCGATATACTGCAATGGCAGGTTCATGGCACTGCATATGCTGATGACGATGCCCCCCTTTGCCGTGCCGTCGAGCTTTGTCATTGCAAGGGTGGTCACGCCGATGCCCTCATGGAATATTTTTGCCTGGGACAGGGCGTTCTGGCCGGTTGTAGCGTCAAGAACAAGCAGGATCTCATGGGGTGCGTCCGGCAGCTGTTTGCCAATGCTGCGTTTGATTTTTTTCAGCTGTTCCATGAGATTGACCTTTGTCTGCAACCTGCCGGCGGTATCGATGATGACGATGTCGCTGCCTCTTGACAGGCCGGCCCCGACCGCATCATAGGCGACCGCTGCAGGATCGGCATTGTCACGATGCCTGACGATATCGGCCCCGGATCTCTGAGCCCAGATTTCGAGCTGTTCCACAGCGGCGGCCCGGAAGGTGTCTGCGGCGCCGATCAGCACCTTTTTCCCTTCCGACTGGTACCGTGAAGCGAGTTTGCCGATGGTGGTTGTTTTTCCGACACCGTTTACACCGACAACCATGATGACATAAGGCTTGATTGAAGGGTCGATCTGCCGGGGCCGCGTCAGGAATCCAAGCATTTGTGTCTTCAGAAATTGCCTGACATCGTCCGCGTTTTTGAAAGATGCGGCATGCGCCTCGATTTTTGAAATCAATGCCATGGTGGTGTCCACCCCCACATCGGATGTGATCAGTGTTTCCTCTATCGCCTCGAGTGTTTCAGCGTCTGTTAAGCCCCTTTCCGAAAGAATACCGTCGATGCGGTCGGCAATGGAAGCGCGTGTTTTAAGCAGGCCGTTTTTCAATCGCCCCATAAGCCCTATTGGCGCTGTTGTCAGATCCTGTTGCATTGGCGCTGCAGTTGTTTTTTCAATTTCGGGTGCCTCCGCTTCACGTGTTCTGGAAGCAATATCCCGCGCCGGTTGCCGGGTTTTTCTTTTCCTGATGAAACGAATGAAAAACAGCATCAACAGCAGGAAAAACAGAACACCTGCAATAGGGTAAGGATATTCGAGGATGAACGTGCTGACGGCGTTCATGGCTTCCTCAAGCCGCACGGCATCCAGGATTTCTTTAAAAAAGTCTGTCATTGGCCTTCCTCATGGTATGTTTGCTGCCAACTCAATGGGCTGGGGCTGTCTTCTGGTTGTTGATTTCAAGCGCCTGTTCGATATTCACCGAAATCATGCGTGATCCGCCGCTTTTTACCGTTGTTATGCCGAAAAGCATATCGGAAAACGCCATGGTTTGTTTTTTGTGGGATATCATTATGATCTGGGTTTTTTCCCCGATAATCCGGAGCAGTTCATTAAACCGGTGAACATTGAGGTCGTCCAGGGGGGAATCGATTTCGTCCAGCAGGCAGAAGGATGCCGGATTCAGCATAAAGAGCGAGAATATAAATGCAATGGCTGAAAGCGCTTTTTCCCCTCCTGAAAGGAGGCTCAGACGGCTGATTTTTTTCCCGGGCGGCTGGATCATGAGTTCCACCCCTGTTTCAAGCGGCATATCCGGGCGCGTCAGTTCCAGCCATGCCGACCCGCCGTTGAACAGTTTGGGGAAAAGCGTCATAAACTGTTCATTAACGGCTTCAAAGGTTCTGAGAAACAAACTGCGTGTGATGCGGTTGATTTTCTTGATCACCTTTTCCAGGTCGTTGAGCGCGTCTTCCAAATCTTTTCGCTGAGTCGTCAGAAAGTCCCGTCTTGATTTCTCCCGTTCGTAAGTTTCTATGGCGCCGAGATTGACATCGCCGATGGCCTCGATTTCAGTTCGCATCTCGACCCTTTCCTTCTCCATGCGTTCGATAGAAAAACCGGGCGCCCCGACCGCGTCGCGATATTCCGGCAGAATCGTTGAAAACGGTTCCGGATAGCGTTCCAAATAACGGGTGACGATATTTTCACGGTTGAGCTGCAATCCGGAAAGCGCCAGTTCAAGCCGATGTATTTTTTCCCTTGTTTTTTCCAGTTCTGTTTTTGATTCGTTGATGCGATTATCGGTATGCGCCTGTTTTTCAACAATAGATTGGAAGTCAACCGTTTCTTCATCAAGTTCCCGCTTTATCTGTTTCAGGGTCGCCATTGTTGCGTCGAGCGCTGTTTGGCAGGCCTCCATTTTTTCGGCGACCGTTTTTGCAAGTGCCTTCCCCGATTCAATATTGCGTCGTATGGCATCCGCCCGTTCGGTCCCGTCTGTTTTGATTGTTTTCAATCGGGAGAGGGTGCGGTGCGTGTTGTCCATCTCAGCGGAAAGCCGGGTCGACGCCAGTTTCAGATCCACCAGCCGTTCGTTTTGCGCTTTTACAGTTTCCTTCAGTGCCGCGATGTTGCCGGATATTTTTTCAATTTCGGATTTTTCGGTTTCGATGTCATTTGAAATATCCATCAATACGTGGTCCTGGTGTTCTATTTCCGTGTCAATATCCTCTTTTTCCCCGGAAAGCCGCTCTTTCTCAAGGGTCATGATTTCCAACTGCCGCCTTGCATGTTTTAGGCTTTCCGTTGTTTTGTAGAGGGTTTTTTCCCCGTCGAGATGGTCTGCTTCAATGCCGAATTTTTTTTCGGTGATATCAGAAAGCCGGTTTTCAAGGGTTTTTACTTCCGCCGCCAATTTTTTCTGACGGTTCGTTTCAGTAGCGATGAGCGCGTCAAGCTGCGTCATATCATGCTCGATCTGAATTATTTCCTGTCTTTTTTCAAGGATGCCGGTCAACGGGTCCCGGCTGCCGCCCACCAGCACCCCTTTTTCAGATACCACGTCGCCGCTGCGGGTTACGATTTTTCTGAAACCCCGGCCCGAGAGCCATAAGCGAATGGCGTCCTCAATGTCATCAACCACTGCAACCCCTGACAGCATGGCATTGATTGCCGATTCAAAACCAGGCCGGATTTTTAAATATTGTGAAAGAAGGTTGGCCCCTTGATTGTCTGGGAGCCTGTCCGATGCGCTATTGCAGGCGCGATCGTGTATATCGACAGGAATAAAACCGCTTCTGCCGGCATTTTCCTTTTTGAGATAGTGGATGCAGTCTATACCCGCATTTTGCCCGTTAACGATTATATACTGCAGGGCCTCCCCCATGGCAGCTTCAACCGCATGCTCATAACCCGGTTCGGCGTCAACGACTTCCGCTGCAATCCCCATGATGCGGCTTTGATCGTCTATCTTTTCCCGGTTTTTCATTATTGCCTTCACCCCGTCCTTGTACCATTCAAAATTGGCTTCCATTTTTTTCAGGACGGTGAGCCTGGATTTGTATTGTGATCGGTCATTTTCGCGGGCGTTGATGGACCTGATGGCTTCTGAAAGCGCGTCATTTTTTGCCCTCAATGCGCTTTCACATTCCTTTTTCTTTATTAAGAGCGCATCAAGTCTGGATTTTATGTCATCCAGGTGTTGGCGCGTTTTTGAAGCCGTTGCGGACAGGGATTGAATTTCGTTGTCCGTTTCGATGATTTCCCTATGGCACTTGTCAATCCGCC
>SLGU01000068.1 GCA_007136525.1 Desulfobacteraceae bacterium
GGCAGTGAGGATGATGAAATATAGGAGCCTGTGCCCGAACGCCGTCTTTCCGGCCTGATCCGGCCACGGCGGAATTGCCTGGCCCTACGATAACGGTGGCATCGTTTTTGACGGAAAACGAAAAAAGTGAAGCGGTCTTGAAATGATTCTCGAGGTTCGAAAACTGCAGGTGCACTATGGAAGTGTCAGGGTGCTGCACGGCATCGATCTTGCCGTCAAGCAAGGCGAGATCGTCTGTATCTTGGGCGCAAACGGCGCCGGCAAGTCAACGACGCTCAATACCCTCTGCGGCCTGGTGCGCCCGTCCTCGGGAGAGATTTTTTACAATGGGAAGCCCATCCACCGGCTGCCTGCTTTCAAAATCGTGGAGCAGAAAATCACCCAGGCGCCTGAAGGACGCCGGATTTTCGGAACACTTACCGTTCAGGAGAATCTCGACCTGGGTGCGTTTACCGCGAAAAACCGCGACCGCCTGAAAAACAGCCTGGAATGGATTTTTGAACTTTTTCCGCGTCTTGCCGAAAGACGCAGCCAGCTTGCCGGCACCTTGTCCGGCGGTGAACAGCAGATGCTTGCCATCGGCCGCGCCTTGATGTCCAACCCCCGCCTCCTTCTGCTCGACGAACCCAGCCTGGGGCTCGCACCGGTTCTGGCCAGGCAGATTTTCCGGACAATCAGGGAGATAAACGCATCCGGTGTGACCGTAATCCTGGTCGAGCAGAATGCCCGTATCGCGCTGAAGCTGGCAGACCGCGGCTATGTGATGGAGCTTGGAAAGATCGTCATGGAAGATAGCGCAGCAGCCCTTCTGGAAAATCCGGACGTGGTGCAAGCCTATCTGGGCGGCGGTAAAGGAAAATGAGGGAATGCTGCCTTTAAACCCGAATCATGCGTTATGCCGGAAAGGCTCATGCACCGCAAAACGCTCGAACAATCACTAAAGGATAGCGAGAGCAAGCTTCGCAAGCTCTTCATGAATGCTCCCGTGGGCATATTCCGCGCCAGTTCAAAGGGAGATTTGCTTGATGTGAATCCTGAAATGGCGCGAATAGCCGGTTTTGATCACTATGACCAGGTTCCTTCCACCATTGATGCCATATCGGGGATTCTTTCCGTCGATTCCGGGACAGTGCAGGCGTTCCTTCGTCAATTGCGAACAATCGGATATGTGGAGAATTTTGAGTGCGAGGCTGTAAGGCGGGGTGAAGCGCATATCTGGTTGTCCATCAACGCACGCATCAGCAGGCACTTGTCCGCAGAAGATTTCGAAATAGAAGGCTTTGCCGTTGAAATAACGCCGCGCAAAAAGTTCGAAGGCCTCCTGGAAGAGTATCGCCTGGCGGTGGAGGGGTCGGAGGAGCTCATGGCGGTGATTGACCGCGATTATGCCTATCGGATGGTCAATGCAGCCTACCTTGGCCGCCACGGAAAAAACAGGGAAGAGGTGATCGGTAAAAGCGTGGGGGAGCTTTTAGGGCGGCATTATTTTCAATTTATCATCAAACCCTACATGGACCGCTGCTTTTCCGGTGAAAAGGTCGTTTACGAGCGGAAGGAATTTTATCCCGGCATTGGCACACGGCTTCTCGAAGTGCATTACCACCCCCTTTTCTCCGATTCCCGCGTTGAAAAAATCGTTGCAATCCTTCGGGATATAACGGATTATAGGAAGGCTGAAAATGAACTGCGCCAGTCCCAGCACCAACTGCGGCAGCTCGCCAAATACCTACAGGACGTCCGGGAGCAGGAACGAACGGAAATTGCCAGAACCGTGCATGATGAACTGGGGCAGGCGCTGACCGGTTTGAAAATCGACCTGGGCCTCCATGAAAAGGAGCTTGCCCGCCAACTACCGGACCCTGGACCGCTTTTTGATACGGCGCGATCCATGACCGGATTGGTGGATTACCTGATTCAATTCACGCGTGAACTGGTTTCCGAATTGCGGCCGTCCATACTGGACGATTTAGGCCTTACAGCGGCCATTGAATGGTATATTGAAAAGTACAGGGCAAGAACCGGTATCCAGGTTTATTACAGCAGTGGCAATGGGCTTGAGAAACTGGACGGGGAAATCGAGACGGCCATGTACCGCATCGTTGTGGAAGCGCTGACCAACGTGACCCGCCATGCCCGGGCAACGACGTTGCTGGTGGACCTTTATGTGTCTGATCAGTCCCTGATATTGAAAGTCAATGACAATGGCGTCGGTATAACGCGGGATCGCATCAACAGGACCCGTTCTTTCGGCATTGTGGGCATGCGGGAAAGGGCCCTGGCTTTTGGGGGCACCATCGAATTTGAGGGCAGACCCGGGAAAGGAACAACCGTTCGGGCCAGAATTCCGCTTGGTGAAAAATTCCGATAAGCCCGCAGGCCCGTGGGTACCGTGGATATTAGAACCCATCTCACAATTCTGATTTCGGTTCAAGATCGCGGCGGCGCCTTGTTTCAAGCAGCAGACAGACGCGCGTATTTCGAGGATTCAAAAAAAGACGCAACAAAGATATTGGGCCGAAAGATAATTTTGAGATGGGTTCTGATTGATCGCGCCGTTTTCGGGAGGCAACGATGTGGCCGTTATGGACTAAACCCCGTCAAAGTGCAGTTTATCGCTTATGATCCGGATTCTTGTTGCAGACGACCATTTTATCGTCAGGGCCGGGCTTCAGAAAATTATCGCCGATGTTCCGGATATGGAATTCGTTGATGAAGCTGTAAACGGTTACCAGGCGATTGAAAAAGCATCGCACAACAATGTGGACGTGGTGCTGCTCGACATTTCCATGCCCGGTCCCGATTGGATTGATGTACTGAAATCCATCAAACAGGAAAATCCAAGGCTTCCTGTATTGATCCTGAGTGTTCATCCTGAAAAGCAGTATGCCGTCAGGGCCATCCGGTCGGGGGCTTCCGGCTATCTCACAAAAGACAAGGCTTTTGATGAGCTGATCAGGGCCATTCGCAGGGCCGCTTCCGGCGGCAGGTACATCAGCAGCGGACTGGCCGAACAACTGGCAGACCTGATTGAACAAAAGGCGGACGGACTCCCCCATGAAAGCCTTTCAGACCGGGAATTCAGCGTCATGGTGATGCTCGCAAAAGGAAATTCCCTTGCAGCCATCGCCGGGCGTTTATGTGTCAGCCCGAAAACGGTCAGCACGTATCGTTCAAGAATACTGGAAAAAATGAACCTTTCGACCAATGCCCAGCTGATTCACTACGCCATAAAACACGGCCTCGTAGAAAACCAATAGGCCGGACAGATTGTAGGCAAATGCCTACAAAAATACAGGCGTTACCCCACTAAAAAATTTATTTTCTCCCTATATCCTGCCGCCATTGCCAGTGTTATCATCAGACCAGCAAACAGAAAACAGCAAGCAAACCAATCCGGCATTCGACAGGATACATGTTTTGAAAGTACTCATCGCAGATGATTCCAGCATCATGCGCCGGCGTCTCACGCAAATGATCAATGAACTGAATTTCGTGGACGATCTTTTTGAAGCGCATGATTTTGACCAGACAATAAAAGGCCTCTCGGATATCCGACCCCATGTGCTCATCCTGGATATCCGGATGCCTGGCGGCAGCGGTATCGACGTGCTGAAAACCATTAAATTCGAGACCCGGCCGCAGGTCGTTATCGTGTTTACAAACTATGCCTATACCCAATACTTTGAAAAGTGCATGAAGCTTGGCGCGGATTATTTTTTTGATAAAAGTGCGGATATAGAAAAACTCGTGGAGGTTGTCCGAACCTGCCATAACCAATCTGAAAGGGCGGGAATTAAGTAAAAATAGTCAATTCGTCGAGGCGTTTATGGAATACGACATCAGGGACCTGTTGAACCTGGAAAAACTCCAGAAAATTACAGAGGCGTTTCATGCGGAAACCGGGCTTTCCACCTCGGTGGTGGACAAAGACGGGACCATACTTGTTGGATACGGGTGGCAGGAGATTTGCACCCGGTTTCACCGGGCCCATGAAAAAACCGCCCGTAACTGCCTTAAGAGCAGCGAGGCCATTACGGAGCGCCTGAAGGAAAACAAACCGCACGTCGTGCACAAATGCCCCAACGGGCTCTTCGATGCAGCCGTGCCGGTCATCGTGGATGGCCAGCACATTGCCAGCCTGTTTACCGGACAGTTTCTCATGGTCCGCCCGGATATCTCCGATATAGAACAATTCAGCAGCCGGGCGCGTTTTGCCGGGTTTGACGAAACCGATTACCTCAACGCCCTTGAAAAGGTTCCCACCTTAACCCCTGCACAGCTCGATGATACCCTGGGTTCTTTGCAGCGTTTCGCCGGGGTGCTCTCAGATATGGGGGTGTCCCGCAAAAACCAAATGGAAGGCAATAGCCGGGCATATGATGCGAAAGCATTCAAAATACCCCGTATTCAGAAGGCTGCGAACAGACAGATGGGGGGGTTGGGAGGCCGGGAAAAGGATCTGTAGCAGCGCTCGTATTTCCGGGGAAAAGAAAAACCCGTGTACCGGAGCGCATTTTTTTTGCGAAGCCGTCTGAAAACAACTTTTCGGGCGGATCAATCACGGTCTAAATCAAGCCTTTCCAGAAATCCTTCCACAGCGTCAAATATTCTTTCAGACCCTTCGCCGTTGATGATGCCGTGGCGGGGGGTGTTCACCAGCAGGTACTCCTTGTCACCGGCGGACAGCCCCTTAAAAATCCTCATGGCGCCTTCATAGTTGACCACCGGGTCTGCAATCGATTGAATGATCAAAGCCGGTATGGCGATTTTTTCAAGCCTGGGTTCCAGCGCGTTCATGAGGCGCTCCATTTCCATGACGGCGGACAGGGGGTTTTGGAAATAGTTGATGTGGGGATTTTCCGGGTTGTTGTTCACAAAAAACTTCCCGGCCCTTGAAAACCGGATTTTTTTCATCAGGCTGTTCCACAGGTTGACCGCAGGGATGAACCGGGCCGTGAAATCCTGCAGTTTCAGCGGCGCGGAAATGGCGAAAACGCCGCTGATATCGTCGACGCGGGTGCACAGATCCAGCACAAGCCCCGCGCCAAAGGAAAACCCCCCCGCCACAACGTGCTTGCAGGAATTTGAGAGAATTCCGTAGCCCTCGGCGACGGTATCGATCCATTCCGGATGCTTCCGCATGGCAAGGTCCTCCGGGGAGGTGCCGTGCCCTTTGAGTCTCGGGGCAAATACGCGGTATCCTTTTGATGCGAGGTATTCGCCGAGTGCCCGCACTTCCAGGGGGGCCGCCATGTAGCCGTGTACAAGCAGTATGCCGGTATCACTGCCGGAACGCATGCCGGTGCCGCCGGGGCGTTTTCGGGCCAGGAGGAATGGCGCACCCACTTCTTTGGGCTTGGATTCGTCCGGTATGGCGTGTTCAAAGTAATCCTTTTCAAAATCGGTCCGGGTTTTTTCAAGCAGGTGGCGGCGTATCCTGAAGCGGATGCGCAGGGTGGGCTGCTGGGCAATGTTTTTAATCGCTTCCTGAAGGTCGTCTAAGGGTTCAATCTCGTTTGCGGCCACTGCAATGGGGTTTTCAATGCGGATCTGGTGGAAAGCCAGGGTTTCATCGAAATCCACTTCCTTTGCAAGTACGCCTTTCTTTTCTGCAAGCACGCCCTTTTCCTTTGCCAGGGAGACAAAATTGCTGATCCTGCCGTATCGGTCATCCGTGAGCAGGCTGACCTGGTTCTGCGAAAAGGATTCATGCCGAAAAACCGCCATTTTTTTGAAATCAAGTGTTGCAGCCGCCAGGTATGCCCGTTTTTTGAAATCTTTTTCATCGATTGCCGTTTCCGGGTAATATTTTAAAAGCGTTGCCAGGATATGGTCGTGGTTGACCGTTGTCATCCGATAGATGGCGGACATGTAGCGCCCCATGATCCGAAGGGCGGTTTTCCGCAGCATGGGGCGGGAGGGAATGGGGTCGTCGAAGCCGATGGGCATAGGCGAATCCATGTCCGCCTGCACGGCTTTGCTTTTGAGGTATCCGGCCGGGCGGATGGGTTCTCCGAAACGGATATCCACGTCCACGCCCGTGAGCATCATGGTGCCTTCCATCATGATTTCTTCAGCCATCCGGTCGGACACTTCCCCCATGAGCAGTCCGGCCAGGCGGTTGATGTTGTTTTCCCTGCCGCGCATGGGATAATAGGTGATATTGACCGGTATGATAAACGTCTCGGTGTTCATGACCGGCGCCAGGTTTTCGATTTCAAACATGCCTTGAAGCCGGGCCGCTTCATCGGGGTTTTCATCTTGCATGCGGCGGAGGCGATGGCGGTAGAATTCCGTTCGCAGCCCAAGGGCGGCGGCCCCGGTGTGGGGCGGGTGCATACCCTTTTCGGAAAGGATCATGAAGCGGGCCTCCCCTTTCCCCGACGCATTGTAGACCTTTTTGTTTTTAACCATCCGGCCCTCCGGAAATACGATCCACGCCGCTTCCCCCGTCAGCAGGGATTTCACGATCAGCTTGTCCCGATCGGGGTTCTTGTTAGACAGTGCGCCGAGTTTTTCCAGAAGCGTGCCGAACCCCCCCTTGAAAAGGGAATAATCCGCAAGGCTCCATATGGTCTTGCCGGTCATGCGGTTGAGAAAATAGGGCAGGAAAATGGTTTCAACGCGCGTAAAGTGGTTGACGGCGAAAATGAGCGAACCGCTGGGGACATTCTGTTCCCCGTGAATCCGGAAATTGGCCCGTAAAATGCCGGAAAGGGCGCCTACGGCGTAACCGGCGGTGCGATAGGCATATCGGTTCACTGGTTCCTCCTTGTTTCAGGGGTGCCGATTAAATCACGGGCTTCCACCCCGATTCCGTTCGCTGGTATTCAGTGTTTCCCGCATCCTCAAAGCCCGTTCCCTGCCATTGCCTGGCAAGGATCGTTATTCTGTCACTGTCAAGGGTCAGCCGGTTGTACCCGTTGGGTGCTTTTTTACGGAGCCGTGCGCTCGTGGCGGTCGACCCTTGGATGCAGATCATACTTCGTCTGATGGATGTATGAAAGGATTTGATATCTCCGATGTAGGGGAGGTGCAGGTGCCCGCCGAGCAGCAGGTCAACGCCGGTTCTTTCAAATGCCTCGAGCGCCGGCAGGGCATTCCTGACCAGATACGTGCGGGGATGCTGCGGCGGTGGAAGAAACGGATGGTGTGCGAAAACGATCTTGACCATGCTTTGAGTTCTGCTGAAGAAAGTTTCGGCGGATTTTATCTGCGCATCTGAAATGCCGCCTTCCTTCCATGTGTAATGCGGCACCCATGACCTGGCGGTATTGATGCCCATGATCGCCACGATGCCGTCCGTGTATTGGGGGTTCACCGCTTCGCTGATGTAAGTTTGAAACCGGCGGTAGGGATGTCTGAAGCGTTCATAAAGGTTGAAGTATGGCAGGTCATGGTTGCCGGGGACCACCATGGCAGGCGCCGGCAGGCGCTTCAGAAAGGCCTGGGCCTGAAACCATTCGCGCGGCCGTGAACGCATGGTCAGGTCCCCGCTTACAACGACCCTGTCCGGACGGTCGCGCGCAATTCGGCTCACAAGCCGATCAGGGGCGCCGGGTGTGAGTTTCCCGAAATGAAGATCGGTTATATGGACTATGGTTCGCATCCCCCTCCTGCTCAGTGCCACTTGAACACTTTCAGTCCGGCGGTAAAAAAAACAGCACCCATGAGAAAAAGTACAATGGCTGCCGGAATGGTTTCCGCCAGGCCGGCGCCCTCCGTGAAAATGGCGCGGATGCCGTCTGCCAGGAGCGTCAAGGGCAGTTTTTCGATTATCGGAATACTCCAGTCAGGAAAGTTGTAATATGAAAAAAACACCCCTGAAAGCAACGTCATGGGCATGACCACGGCATTGATCATGCCGTTTCCGACCTCCGTGTTGGCCGTTCGCGAGGAGACAAACACGGCAATGCCGCAGAATGCGATGTTGCCGGCCAGAAATACCATGATCAGCGCTTTGAAACTGCCCTGTATGACAATGTCAAAAATCAGCCAGGCGGCCAGTACCAGCAGGAAGGATTCAACGGTGTTGATGAATATCCGGACGAGCACCAGAGACCCCAGAAAATGCGATTTCACCATGGGGGTGGCCACCATGCGGCGAAGGAGCTTTTTGGATCGCTTGTCAA
>SLGU01000117.1 GCA_007136525.1 Desulfobacteraceae bacterium
GCCATGAGCTCCATGCCTTGGTCGATTACAGTACCTCCAATACGGCGTATCCCCCGGTTTTCGACGACAACTGGGCTTCACGGTTCTGGACTTCCACATCTTCCCCTGAAAGCACGGGCGACGCTTATACAGTTGAATTCTATTACGGATATGGGGGTTATTGGGGAAAGTGGAATTATGACGTGCTGGTTCGCTGCGTCCGCGGCGGCAATTAAAGCATTCGGCGGGCAGAAGCGGGCCTTTAAATATAATCCGATAAGATAACGGGTGCATTATGAAAACAAAAATTATGATTTCCATCATTGCGATATGCGCGCTTATGGCGGGGTGGAGCCCCGCCTGCATGGCAGCCGAAAATGCAAAGCTGATCGTTTTTATCAGCCCTGAAAATGCAGAAGCCATATCGGCGGTCGATTCGCGCGCTTTGATCGGCAACCGGTTGATTTCCGCGGAAAATCACCTGGCAAAGGCGCTGCAGGGGAAAGGGTACCGGGTAATGACCAGCAGCGACGTGATGCCCGATAGCCGGTTGGCCGCATCCGAAATCGCCAGTGCCGCGGCGGGGGATTTAAAAAGCATTCGAAAGGCGGCCATCGTCAATTCGGCCCATTTCATTGTCAGCGGCTTCATGGATGCGGAGGTGACAGAAGAAGAAACCCTGGGCATGACCCTTCAGAAAGTCGTCGCAACCATCAGCTACAAGGTCTACGAAACAACGTCAGCCGAAGTGCTGTATATCGACTCCGGGGTGTATACCGTGGTCGGGAGATCCCCCCGGGCGCTTTTCAATACCGCCCTGGAACAGATGGCCGCCGAGGTTTCCGGAAAGGTGGCGGGCGAATCGCCCCTGGCGGTCTCGCGCCAGCAGGCCGAACTGCTTGCGGAGCTCAACAGGAAAGCCCAGGCCGTGGAAGTGGCTGCGGATACCGCTCCAGTGAGAATAACAACCGGAACAGGCGGCATCCCGCAGATCGTGATCATCAATCCGCCCATCGGCCGCGGGTTTGCCATTGCCCAGAAGGAGCGTGCCGTTGACATGGAAGGCATGGTGATCGACCACAGCGGTACGGGTATCCAGTACTTCAATATCAACAACGAACCGGTGCGCCTCCTTGATGGGGGCGAGTTCCGATATGGTATCATGCTCGATCCCGGGGACAACCGTTTTGAAATGGCCGCCATGACCAGGGACGGGAAGCTCGTGAAAAAAGAAATCACCCTGACCCTGCCGGATGACAAGACGCCGCCGGAAATTGTCATCACCGAGCCGATGATTGCCCGGGGGTTTACCACGATCGTGACCGATCCCTTACAAAACCTTCTTATCAGGGGGATCGCCAAAGACTCAATCGGCGTTCAATACGTGAGGATCAACGATCAGCCGGTCACAACCGATGCAGAAGGGAACTTTGAAGCGGATGTCGTCCTTCATGGCGATAACACCCCCATCCGGATCGTTGCGGCGGATTTGTTCGGAAACGTGGCCACAAAAGAATTTAAGGTGGAACGCGGCCAGCGCAGCCTTGTTCCGCAGGCCGGCCAAACCGCTGTTTCGCCTGCCGTGCATGCGCCTGTTTTGTGGGGGTTGGCCATTGGCGTGTCGCAATACAGCAGCAGCACGCTGGATTTGAAATATGCCGCGGCGGATGCCGAGGCCATGGCCCATTTTTTTGAAACCCAGGGGGGCGGTCTTTTTTCCGAGGTCAATTTCAAGGTGCTGACGGACAGGGTTGTAACCCGGGATGCCATTATTGAAAGCTTTGCTTCGCACCTGGGCAAGGCGGGTCCCAATGATGTCGTGTTTATCTTTGTGGCCGGCCATGGCATCAAGCACCGGCAGACCGGCTCGTATTATTTTCTGCCGTCTGATGCCGACCACGGCAATATCGTGTCCCGGGGTCTGCGCATGTCGGATTTTGAAGTGGCGGTCAGGATTTTGTCCCATAATGTCAACAAGGTCGTTATCGCCATGGACACCTGCCATTCCGGGGCGATTGAAATCGGGCTCCGGTCGGGCATGTCGCCGGAAAACCTGGCTGAAACGCTGCAAGCGGCATCGGGCCTGTATATCCTTTCTTCCTCCAAGGCCGGGGAAGTTTCCATAGAGGGGGACGAATTCAAGCTGGATGACCCGCATTCGGGGCACGGCGTATTTACCTATGCATTGATTAAAGGGATGAGGGGCGCTGCGAATTTCGACAATGATTCGGTTGTGACGCTCAATGAGCTTTTTCAATATGTATCGCGAAAAGTGCCCCGGTTGACACAAGGGCGTCAGCACCCTTACATGAAGGTCAGCGGAACCGACATGCCGCTGGTGCTGGTCGGGAATTAACCGGGCGGTGCGGCCCGCACAGACAAAAAGGGGGATGTGTTGTGAAACGGCGATCTAACATTCAATTTGCCATTGCAATATTACTGGTGGCGCTCCTGGCGGCATTGCATGGGTGTACCACAATGCGCACGGACGGGACAGACCAGGCGGATATTTCACAAGCACCGCAGATCGATTGGGCGCAGCTCCCGCCGGCGCCCCTGGAAAAAGAACTGATTGCGGTTGCCGGTTTTGAAAACAGGAGCACTTACTCGGCAGACCGATTGTGGGATACGTCTTCACAAATACTGGCGTCTTCACTCCTGCGGGCAGGGTATTTCCGTGTGGTGGAATGGGAGCGGATGAAGCAGCTTTTTGACTGGGACACCCTGAGCCATGCCAGCATCGTGAAGACGCCTGAAAACCTGGAACGGGCCCGGCGGATTCTGTTGTGCGAGTATTTCGTGTCCGGCGCCATTACCCAATTCAATGTCAACCAGCATTCCCAGGTCAGCGCTTTTTCCAAGGGCAAGCAGATCGACACCACGGTGCGGGTGGACCTGCTCCTCCAGGATGCGCGGTCCGGGGAATATCTTGCCACCGGCACAGGGTCGCACATGGTCCGGCAGACGTATACGGGCGGGATGTCAGGGGGCCAGACCGGTTCATGGGATTCTCACGCAGCGGATCAGGCCCTTTCCGCAGCAATTGAACTGGCCTTGTTCGAACTGATTGAGAATTTCGACAAGGCCCGCGGGGCCCAATAATGATGGACGCGTAAAAAGTCGAGATCAGACGACTTTGAAAAAAGTCCAAGATCAAGGCTTGCGCAATGTTTGAAGAATTGAGTCACGCCTTTGGCGTGATGAGATTCATCGGAAATTGCGCGTAACGCAGATATTGGACTTTTTGCGAAGTCGTCAATAATGAAATGGTTTTAAGTCGTTATGCGCTGCCTCGGGTGTTTCATCATTTTATTTGTATTTTTTTTTGCATTCCCTGCATTTTCAGGTGTTTTTGCTGAAATTGTGCCGGGGGGCATTGAAACAAGAGAGAACTGGTGGCTTGCAGAAGACTTTAAGCAGTATGCCATTGGCAGGGTTGCGGTGTTGCCCATGGAGAACCTGTCTTTGGAGCCCGGCGTCGAAAAAGCTTTATATGATGCGGTATACGCCCGCCTGACGGCCAAGGGCTACATGAAGATCGATGTGGATGAAGTCACTTCGGTCATGGATCGACTTGGCATCCAGACGGCGGGGCAGCTTGCCGGTATTTCGCCTGCCCGGCTGGGGGAGATATTGCGCTGCGATGCGATTATGAAAGGGCGTGTCGATCAGTCCGGCGCAATCCATATGGGGGTTTATGATGCCCTCGTGGTTTCGATTTCTCTTCAGTTGGTGGATTGCCGGACAGGGAAAACCCTCTGGACTACCGAGCAGTGGCGCGCCGCACACCGGCAGTGGCATGCCGATCCGTTCAACCTGCTCTTGAGTTTCGCCTCCCATGAAATGGCATCGAGAGAACTGCGGGTGGCCTGGCTGGTTCAGGAGATGCTGAAAACCCTGCCGGACGGTCCTGTTCAGGTCGTGGAGGACAATTTCCTGAATGAGGCCCTGACGATTCCGGCGGCCGAAGAATAATCACTTGGAGGGCCAGTTCCTTGGGGGTTCTGTCTTTTGGATATGGGACAAGTGCCGGCATCGTAAGGCAGGAGAATGAAGACAGCCTGTGCGTGCGCCCGGATATCGGCCTGTGGGCGGTGGCCGATGGCATGGGCGGGTACAAGGGGGGAGAGACGGCCAGCCGCATAACCGTGGAGCAACTGGCCGAAGACGCAGCCGCCGGTATGCCGCTTGCCGAATCCATCTCCGGCATCCACCATCGTATCGTAGCCCTTGCCCGAACGGATTCGGCATATGAATCCATGGGTTCTACGGTCGTTGCTGTAAAAACAGACGGGAAGGTGTATGAGGTTGCATGGGTGGGTGACAGCCGGGCCTATCTGTGGGACGGCCGGGAATTGTCCCGCCTGACCCGGGATCATTCTTATATTCAGTATCTTATCGATAGTGGCGTCATTTCCGAAGCCGACGCCTTGGAGCATCCGGAGCGCCATGTTATTCTGCAGGCGCTGGGTGCTGAAGAAATCAAGGCTGTGGATGTCGATGTCGTTCGCGGGGGGTTCAGAGAAAACGAGAAAATTCTATTGTGCAGCGATGGACTGACCAATGAGGTTGGGGATTCCCAGATTTCGTCCATACTGCGTCAGCCGTTTTCAGAGCAGGTTCTGGTCGACCACTTGATTGCTGCCGCCAAGGAAAACGGCGGCTCCGACAATATTTCCGCCATACTGATTGCCGCTGACAGTACCGCCCTTCCGGAAAAGGCGGGAGGAAAAACGCCGCACAATCCATCGGGCGGTTCTCCCCCCGGTATTTTGCGCCCGGATGCAGCTGAAACCAACTACCCTTTCTGGTTTCTGATGGTGATTGTTTTACTGGTACTTTTTCTATCGGTTATGTTTGTCTACGATATTTTATAGAAGCCGTCTGAAAATTGTCCTTTGGCCCGATGTCTTTGTTTTAACAAACGAAATCGAAATCGGGATCGAAATCGAAATAACGCAAAATAACGCAATATGACATGTGAACGCCATAATCTTTATGACTGCCGTCTTTTAAAAAAAGTAAGATGGCATGGCCCAGGGAGTTGCAAAACCCGATTTCGTTCCCGATTTCGATTTCGAAAAAACCAAATACAGATAAGCGGATGGGAGCCTGGTCTGAGGTTTTAAACAGTTTCCAACGGTCCTTTCAATTGCGTCAGGTCTGACGGGAAAAACGAGTGGGGATTTGTTTCCGGTGATTCATGTTATCCTGAAAAAAGGCCATACCGGCCGTGAAGAATATAAATTTACACGCTCATTTCAAATCGGCCGCTCCGCCGACTGCGACGTTCAGGTTCTTGAAGAAGATGTCAGCCGCCGGCATGCAGCCGTTGAATACCGAAACGGGCAATGGGTGATCAGCGACCTGGAAAGCAGCAACGGGATCTGGGTTAACGGCGAGAAGGTCGCTGAGGTGCGGTTGCATGATCACACCGAAGTCGAACTCGGCTCAGGCGGTCCCCTTCTTCTTTTTAAAATCCCCGGTGAGGTCGCCACTGCACTGCATCCACCATCCTCGCCCGTGGATAAGGGCGATCGCGAATCCATAGAGGACTATGCCCGGTATTATTTCGGCGATGCTTCTGAAAATGGGATCGGGGAGCGCACCATGATGGTGCGCAAGGCTTTTCAGGGCGTCCGCCGCAGTCATAAGCGCCGGTACATCTGGATCATTGCCGTTTCGGCCAGCATTTGTCTGCTTGCTGTAACCTTTGCCATTTTCAAGCACCTTGAAACTGAAAAACAGAAACGGCTGGCCGAAGACATCTTTTATGCCATGAAATCACTTGAGCTTGAGTTTGCAGAGGTGTTGGCGCTTGCCCGAAAAACCGAGGACGTGGAAACGATTAAAGCCGTCGAAGGGTTCAAGGCAAAATACGGCTCCCTGGAAGAGAGTTATGACCGGTTTGTGGATTCGCTGGGTATTTACGGCAAGACGGTCGATGAAAAGGACAAAGCCATATATAGGGTCGCCAGGATTTTTGGGGAAAGTGAGGTCAACATGCCTGAAGCTTTCAAAAAGGAGGTCCTGAATTATATCAGAAAGTGGCAAACGACCGGCAGAATGAAGTCCGCCCTGGCGCGTGCGGCCCGTCACGGATATGTGCACCCGATTGCAGGCGCCATGCAGCATTATGACCTGCCGCCTCAATTTTTTTACGTGGGCCTTCAGGAAAGTAATTTTGACACCCATGCGATCGGACCGGAAACCCGGTTCGGTATTGCAAAAGGAATGTGGCAGTTCATTCCAACGACAGCCGAAGAATTCGGGCTCAAGGTAGGTCCGCTGGCCAATATGCGCAAACCCGATGAGCTTGATGATCGCCACGATTTTGAAAAATCGACCCAGGCGGCCGCCCGGTATCTCCGGCATATCTACGACACGGATGCAAAGGCCTCGGGCCTTCTTGTCATTGCCTCCTATAACTGGGGGCAGGGGCGGGTCAACCGGCTGATCCGGCAGATGCCGGCGCATCCCGGGGAAAGAAATTTCTGGAAGTTTCTGGAGCAATACCGCGACAGTATTCCCAGAGAGACGTATGATTATGTTTTCTATATTTTTTCTGCTGCGGTGATCGGCGAGAATCCGGCGATTTTCGGGTTTGATTTCGACAATCCGCTCTTGCTTTGACCGGCAATTCCCGGAAAAAGGCTATGGTCGCAATTGGGAAAGCGTTTCATATGGGTACGATACATCGGTTGCTATTCTTTTCCGTCCTGATTTTTGCGTCGTCCCCTGCATGGGCTGGTTCCTATGACCTTGAAGGTATCATCAACCGGGCCATAGCGGCCAACTGGGGAATGATCGATGCGCAAGAGAGCGTCCAGAGAGCCGGGCTTCGGATTGAAGCCGCCGAGTCGGAATTCGAACTCAAGTTTTTTCCGGTGGCCGGCATCGGTCTTGCTGGGGATGACGGGTCATCCGATGTGGTTTTCAGCATGGGTGTCAGGGTGGAGAAAATAACGGAATTCGGCACCCAGATCGAATTGACGCCTTCGGTTCAGAGGTCTGATGACCAATACCGGAACAGGGCCAATCTTCGCATTACGCAGCCGCTTCTGCGTGGAGCCGGCAGGGACTATACCCTGTCAGGGGTGTACAGCGCCCGGTTTGGCGAAAGGACGGCCATGCGCGCGCGGCATCAGAGAGAAATCGATACGGTTGTCGATGCCGTGCGCCACGGTTACGAGGTGGTCCGCCAGAGGGAGTTGTTGCGACTGCGCGAGGAATCCCATCAGCGGTTGAAGGATCTTGCCGAGGCTACGGATATCAAGAAGCGCATGGGGCTTGTGGATGCCATGGATCTCTTTCGGGTCCGAATTCAGCTTACCCAGGCAGTCGAAGAGCGCAACCGGAGCCTGGAAATGTATACTGAAACCCTGGATGCGTTAAAAATTTTTCTTGCGCTGCCGTTGGATGAAGCGATCGACGTTACACTCCCCATGACTTTTGACCGGATTTATCCGGATGAAGCCGGAATGGTCCAAACCGCACTGGCCAACAGGATAGAACTCGAACAGATCCGCGATGCCCTGGCCGAAGCCCGGCGCCTTTCAGACAGGGCCGGAAGCGATACCCTGCCGGAACTGGATATCCGGCTTTCGCTGAGCCAGGCAGGGGAGCCGTCATCGCATTTTCCGGGATCAACGCCGGATCAGACGACCTGGAGTATAAGTCTCGGCTCGACAACGGATTTCAGGCGGACCGCTCAAAAGGCCCTATACGAGGAAAGTGTGATCAGTGTCGGGCAGGCCGCGAGAAGGCATCGCATCGCAACAGACGAGATTGCCGCCCAGGTCAAGCGTGAAATCCGGAGCCTGGAGCGTCTGGACAAAGCCATAACCAACCAGGAAGATCAGATTCACCAGGCAAGCGGGCAGCTCGAGCTCGCCCGGGTCAAATTTGAGCATGGCATGGCCGACAACTTCGACCTCATCGATGCCGAGATATCTTTGAGACGTGCCCAAACCCAGCTGGTGTCGGCCGTTATCGAATATATCGTCGGCCAGTACCGCCTGCGTGCAGTTATCGGCACGCTGGTTCACCATTAATTGACGACTTCGCAAAAAGTCCAATATCTGCGTTACGCGCAATTTCCGAAGAATCTCACGTACGGCTAAGTACGATCAATTCTTCAAAAATTGCGCA
>SLGU01000333.1 GCA_007136525.1 Desulfobacteraceae bacterium
TACAACTTACAACCACTATGGACCATACAACCCTTCTATATGACATCAGCCAGGCGCTAAACAGAAATACGGACCTGAGACAATCCCTCTACACGGTTCTTGATCTTCTGTCTAAACACATGAAAATGGTGCGGGGGATGATCACCATACTCAATCCCCTGAGACAGGAAATCAGTATCGAAGTGGCCCATGGAATCCCTAAAAGCGCCATGATGAAAGGGGTTTATAAGCTCGGGGAGGGCATCACCGGACAGGTCATACAAAGCGGAAAGGCGGTTTCCATTGCAAAAATCAGCGAATCGGAGCAATTTCTGAACCGCACCGGCACGCGGAAAGGTGCAGCAGGCCGGGAATTGTCCTTTTTCTGCGTTCCCATCAAAAATGAACAACAGGTGATCGGCGCACTGAGCGTGGACAAGCCCTATGATGACGGCTATCCACTCATGGAAGGAGAAAGGTTCCTGTGCGTCGTTGCCGCAATGATTGCCACGACAGTGATCCACCTGGAACGCATCCAACGGGAAAAAGAAAAGCTGGAAGCTGAAAATGAGCGCCTCCGCATGGAACTGGAAAAAAAATACCGCATCAAGAATATAGTCGGCAACTCCAACAAAATGCGGGAAGTTTACCAGATGATCTCCCAGGTGGCCCGCAGCAACGCCACCGTGCTCATTCGGGGGGAGTCCGGCACCGGAAAGGAACTGGTGGCTAATGCCATCCACTACAACAGCACCCGCGCCAACCAGCCGTTTATCAAGATCAACTGTGCCGCATTGCCTTCAAATCTTATTGAAAGCGAACTCTTCGGCCATGAAAAGGGCGCATTTACCGGGGCGCTGCACCAGAAACCCGGAAAATTCGAAATCGCATCCAAGGGCACGCTTTTCCTGGACGAAATCGGCTCCATTACCCACGAAGCCCAGGCAAAGATCCTTCGGGTTCTGCAGGAAAAGGAGTTTGAAAGGGTCGGCGGCAACAAGACCCTGCAAGTCGATGTCCGTATCGTTGCCGCGACCAACAAGAACCTGGAACAGGCGGTAGCGGACAATACCTTCAGGAGCGACCTGTATTACAGGATCAACGTATTCCCCATATACATGCCCCCCCTCCGGGAACGGAAAACCGACATCCTGGTCCTTGCGGATTATTTCCTGGAAAAATACGCCCGTGAAAACGGCAAGGAAATCCTGCGGTTTTCCACGCCGGCCATCGACATGTTCATGTCTTACCACTGGCCCGGAAATGTCCGGGAACTGGAAAACTGCATTGAAAGGGCGGTCCTTTTATGCGAAAACAGGGTCATTTACGGCTACCATCTCCCCCCCACCCTGCAGACCGCATCCGAATCCGAGACCCTGCCGTCGCAAACCCTGGACAGCGCAGTTGAAAAAATTGAACAGGAGATGATTATTGAAGCGCTAAAGCACACCCGGGGCAACATTTCCGGGGCGGCAAAAATGCTGGGGTCCACCATCCGGAAGATATCCTACAAAATAGACAAATACGCCATCAACCCGCGGGCCTACCATTAATCCCAACATCTTAACCGCGCCCTAAAGAGCGTTTTTGCCACGCTCGCCGGTTCGAATGCGGATGGCATCCTCGATATCCTGTATAAAAATCTTGCCGTCACCGATTTTTCCGGTATATGCATTTTTTACTATCATATCAATAACTTGTTCTTTAACCTCGTCATCCACCACGATTTCAATTTTCAATTTTGGAACAAAATCCACGGCATATTCCGCTCCCCGGTAAACCTCCTTATGGCCTTTTTGCCGGCCATACCCCTTTGTCTCTAACACCGTCATGCCCTGGATCCCGATATCGGAAAGCGCTTCCTTGACATCATCGAGCTTGAAAGGCTTGATTATCGCTTCTATTTTTTTCATTACAGGCAACTCCTCATTAGAAGTAAAACGACCAAGATCTCCAAAAACCTTTTCAAAACCGGCATATTTTATTTGAAATAAAATACAAAAAAATGGTATGTTAAAGTGATATAATTACAGCAGATATTATGGATTGCGTATGCAAATCCTGTTTATCGAATTCTTCATAATACAATAAATCCGTTAAGTCAACAATGCCTTAACGGACGGGCACCACTGTTGCTGGTTAGAAAAACCGGTATCCAGGGAGGGTTGCATGACAATCAAACTATTTCTCGAGCCTGACAACACCGTGGTCATCTCCTGCTCCCAATGCAATAAAACCAAAAACCTTGATGCCAAGCGAATCAAGGGGACCAGAATTAAGGCCAAGTGTACCTGCGGACACATCTCAACGTTTCAGCTGGAAAAACGGCGGCACTATCGCAAGGAAACCGACCTGAGGGGAAAGTATCGCGTTATACCGAACGATCGCACCCCCTCTGATTCAGGCATAATGACGGTTGTAAACCTTTCCAGAAACGGCGTTCGCCTGAAATTCAGCGCATTTCCGGTTTTAAACATCGGCGATGTCGTCAGCATCGAATTCAACCTTGATGACCGCAATCATTCGCTCGTACACAGGGATGTCGTCGTTCAGAACATAGAAGGCCCTTATGTGGGCGCACGGTTCCACCGACCGAACAGCATGGACAATGTCATCGGTTTTTATCTGTTTAAATAGGTTGTAGGTTGTAAGTTGTAGGTTGTAAGTTTAAGGGCAAGGGCAAGGGCAAGGCAAGGGCAAGGGCGAGGGCAAGGGCGGGGGTTAAAGCTGAAGCAACACGCTCATCGCGACGGAACGCGATTCAAGTACCGAGGGTTTTGCCTTTACCTACAACTTACAACTTACAACCTACAACCGTTTCCCACATCCGCATCACGCGCCTGCGCAGTTCCATGAACCGTTTTTCCGGCAAAACGGGCTTTTTTTCCTGAAGCGTCAACCGGTGAACGAAATGCCGATAAATCAGGTACGCCTGCTTCAGGGTGTGCGCCGTAATATCGTCGATGATGTCTGAAAGCGCCAACGCATTGAGCAGGCGGACAACGTCCGTCCATTGAACCAGGGCCTCGTGGTCCGCCGCGTGGAGCAGCACCAGGTACTGGACAAGAAACTCGATATCAACGATGCCGCCCGGGTCCTGTTTCAAATCAAAACGGCCGGGGATGCCAGGACCATGAGCGGTTCTCATTTTTTCGCGCATTTCTATGACGTCTTGGGCCAGTTTGGTTTTGTCCCGCCTCTTGGTGATGATGCGCCTGCGGATCACCCTGAAGCGCTCGCAAACCTGCGGGTCCCCGTTGATGGGCCGGGCTTTTATAATTGCCTGATGCTCCCAGCTCCATGCCTGGTTGACCTGGTAATCCTCGAATGCATCCACGTGGCTGACCAGAATTCCGGCATTCCCGCTTGGCCGGAGCCGCATATCGGCATCATAGAGCTTTCCGGTGGATGTCGGCGTGGACAGAAAATGAATGATCCGCTGCCCAAGGCGGGCATAAAATTCGGAGTTGTATAATGGGCGGAACGTCCCCCCGCGGGTCTGCCCCTGGGCGGCAGTATGCAGAAAAACGAGATCCAGGTCCGAGCCATAGCCCAGTTCAATGCCGCCCAGCTTGCCGTAGGCGATGGTGGCGAATCCTGTCTCTTCATCATTCAAATCCGCAAGATGTGAAGGCTTCCCGTAACGGTCCGACAATTGCCGCCAGGATATTTCCAGGGCCTTGTCCACAACGGTTTCCGCAAGAAACGTCAGCCTGTCGCTGACTTTCATGAGGGGCAAATTGCCGGTGACATCCGCCGCTACGATCCGGAAGGTATTGATCTGTTTAAAAACTCTCACCTCATCCATCTGGCGCTCGATATCGCCCTCCGGGACCATTTGAAGGCGGTGGGCCAGCTCTGTGGCGAGCGCGGCCTTTTCGAGGGGCGCATAGAGGGAGCGCATATCCAGCAACTCATCCAACAGCAGGGGATGCTTGCACAAAAAGGATACAATCCATGGACTGATGCGGGCCAACCGTATCAGGTGATCCAATGCGCCCGGGTTTTCCAGCAGCAGGGCGATATAGCAGCTCCGCCGGACGATTGCCTCAATGAGCGGAATAATGCGCTCCAGAACGATCAACGGCCGGTCTGTTTTTGCCGATGCAGCGAGCAGCAGCGGCATCAGCCTGTCAACGCGGTTCTGGACCAGGCTCCCGATTTCATCGCCAAGGTTTACATTCCGGATCCGGCTGAGCCCCGAAAACACTTTCTCCGGTTGCCTGAAGCCCGAATCGTAGAGGATGCGGATGTTGTTCTCGTGATCGTCAGGGTTCTGCCACACGGAAGCAAGCGGCCCCGCATCAGAATTCTCAGGGCCGGGCGTTTCAGGGGCCAGCAGATCGCGGAAATGGGAATGCACCTTTTCCATGTGCGTCCTCAAGCGATCAAGGAAGTCTTCAATGTTTAAAAACCCCATACCCGCCGCGAGGATGGCCTGTCCGGCCCCATCGGATGGCAGCGTGTGCGCCTGCATGTCATTGTACATCTGAATGCGGTTTTCGGTATTGCGCAGAAAAATATAGGCGGCTGTCAGTTCATTATATACCGGACGGGCGATGCAGCGGTCTGCAGCCATAAACGCCAGCACCTTGAGCAGGCTCCTCTCCTGGTAGGATGGATTGATGCCGCCGCGTATCAACTGGAAAACCTGGCCGAAAAACTCGATTTCACGGATGCCGCCAGAACCATGCTTGATGTTGTCCTTCATCCCTTTACGGACGACTTCACGCTCGATTTTATGTTTCATTTCGCGAAGGGATTCAAAGGTCCCGTAATCCAGGTAGCGCCTGAAAACAAAAGGCCGCAACCGTTCAAGCAGCATCCCGCCTGCATCAATATCACCGGCAACCGCCCGGGCCTTTATCAGGGCATACCGTTCCCAACCCCGGCCGAACATCTGGTAATAATCCTCCATGGCGTCGAAGCTCATTACCAGCGGGCCGGCATCCCCGTATGGCCGAAGGCGCGTGTCGACCCGGAACACAAATCCATCAACCGTTGATTTGGACAGGATATCGATCAGCCGCCGGGCCAGTCTCGAAAAAAAATCCTCGTTGGTGATGCTGGACGGCTGGCCGAGGGTCTGCCCCGCTTCGGGAAATGCGAAAATAAGGTCAATGTCGGAAGAAAAGTTAAGCTCGAGGCCCCCGAGTTTTCCCATGCCAATGACGACCAACCGCTGGGTTTGGCCTGAATGGGATGTGGGTATACCATACGCATCGCAGAAAATACCATAAAGGGCATCGAGCGCATATGTCAGGCAGGCATCCGCAAACAGGGAAAGGTCACCAAGGGTTTCATGCAAATTTGCTTTCCCCGTGAGATCGCGCCATGCAATGCGCACCATTTCCCGTGTTCTGAGTTTCCTCAGTGCTTCGGCAAGGTTTGCTTCCTCTTTTGCGCTGCCTGCGACCGCCTTTGCCAGGGCGCCATATTCTCCCGGCTCGTATGAACGCGCCAGGTCCCCGCTTGTCAGCAGGTCTTTCAAAATATAGGGCTTCCGTATACAGCTCGATGCGACAAACTCACTGAGGGTAAATACCTGGAAAAGCGCATCGCGCACCGCCTCACCGTCCGGAAGGTCGATGTCGTTGTTTTTGGCGGCGTGGAAACATGCCGCCACCTTTCCCAGGGACCTTTCCCGTATCGCCTCAGGCAGATTTTCCAAAAATTCAGCACCTTTCCATTCTCTCTGTGCGCGGATCATCGTCTTTCACTCATGAATACGGCCTCGTGTAAAATGCTATTTGTCGAAAACATTATCCAAACCCATTACATACCGGGCAAAAAGCGTGTCTTTAAGGTAGCCGTTGTCCGGATTTGAAAAAAAAGCCCGCATCAATGCATGGCTCTCCTCTCTGCACACGTTGGGAACAACGGCCGGATTCATATCCCTGTACAAAGGCGGCATTGCCTGAAGGCGCAGCGATGTGCCGCCGCCCATAACATCCTCAAATGCATAAACGATGCGGCGAATACCGGATATCAGTATGGCACCGAAACACATCAAACATGGCTCGAGCGTGCTGTACAGACAAAACCGGTCTTTCCCAATGGCCGGCCTGCTTCTATACAGCTGCCTTAATGCGATGATCTCCGCATGGTCGATTTCATTTGCCAGGGCGCCCCGACTGGCAGCGCGGCACCCGGATGCGACCACTTCCTCCCCGTCCGTGATGACGCAGCCTACAGGGAAATCGCCCGCCCGCAGGGCTGATTCGGCCTCATCAAGCGCCATGCGCATAAACCGTTCATCCTGTTTTTCAGGCTTCATCATTACCCCTCTCTGTGCCCGGGGCTTCAGGCCCCTGCCCGGCATTGATTAAACTATTTTAAAATTCGCATTTTTCCGCCAAAAAAGCAACGGGGTAGTGTATCCCGTCCCTTACGCGTTTTGAAAAACGGACCGGCAGGTTTGATGTTTACCGAATGGTGCTGCCATTAAACCCCCGAGTCCCGAAGGGCATATGATTATGCAATAACGGCAAAAATGCCCTGGAAGGGCATGTGATTATAGCCGGTGGTTTTAACCACCGGTATGACATTACCACAATAAAACACAGAGTCCTGAAGGGACGACGTATATTCAATGTCGTCCCTTCAGGACTCCGCGGTCTTGCTATTACATGGACCGGTGGTTGAAACCACCGCCTATAATGTTTATCCCCTCCGGGGATGATCCGTGCTATCTGCAAGCCCCTGCCAGGCTTTTTTTCAGGCCCTTCAAGGGGAATTGCCGCAGGCCTTTTGACGTTATTGACAACGCGGCTGATTTCGGGTAGCACTAAAATGTTGATAATATCGCTTGTTTCTTAGGGGATCGTCCGGGCAGACAGCGGACCAGCGTTCACCTATATAACCGTCACAATTATGAAAGCGGCCCGGTGTCAAAAATCCCGGTCCGGCACAGACGACTTTCACAACATTTCAGGTATTGAATATGATCATCGGACTCGATGTTGGCGGCACACACACGGATGTGGTTCTGTTGGATTCCAGCGGGCTTCGCAACCGGGTAAAGGTACTTACGGATACAACCGATCTGTTCTCGACGGTATTGGCCGGCCTTGACCGCATCACCCGGGATATTGACCCCAATGAGATCACCCAGACCGTTCTCAGCACAACCCTGACGACCAATGCGATTGTGGAAAACAAGCTCGAACCGGTCGGCATGATCGTCACCTGCGGCCCCGGTATTCATCCGGACAACTACCGGACAGGCAGCCATTATTATATTGTCAAGGGGGGGATTGACCACAGCGGCCGGGAAATACAGGTCATTGACGAAGACCAGGTCAAAGATGCGGCAAAAAAAATGCGCGATGACGGCATTGCCCATGTCGGCGTTGTCGGAAAATTTTCCACAAGAAACCCGGACCATGAAAACCAAATATGCAAGCTGATCGAGCCGGACTTTGAAAAGGTTTTTCCAGGGCACCGCATTTCCGGAAACTTCAGCTTTCCAAGGCGAATCGCAACGACCTACCTCAATGCCGCCATTTATCCGATACACAAAAAATTTTTCGAGGCCGTCAAAACTTCTCTTGTGGCAAAAGGGATCAATTCTCCCATCTACATTCTTAAGGCCGATGGCGGCACCATGGATTTCAACACATCCATTGACTTTCCGGGCCAGTCCATACTGTCAGGGCCGGCGGCAAGCGTCATGGGCTCCGTGGCATTCGCGGAAGACCCGTCCGAAACCATTGTCCTCGATATCGGCGGGACCACCACGGACATGGCCGTTCTCATCAATCGGGTTCCGGTGCTGGTACCTGCCGGCATTGAGATCAACAGCTTCAAGACGCACATCCGGGCGCTGCACACCCGCTCGGTCGGACTCGGCGGGGACAGCGCCGTACGCGTCCAGTCCGGCGAATTGACAATCGGGCCGGACCGGATCGGCCCGGCCATGGCTTACGGGGGCCCTTCACCCACCCCGACGGATGCGCTTTTCGTGCTTGCACAAGCCAATGACGGCGACCGGGACAACGCCGAACGGGGCATTGCCGCCATCGCGGAGCAGCTGGGGGTTTCCACGGATGAAGCCGCCCGGCGGGTTTTTGACAAAA
>SLGU01000334.1 GCA_007136525.1 Desulfobacteraceae bacterium
AACGCTGACGCGCGGGTCGATATAGGTGAGCTTTGCCCCGCCTTCGATGGCGGACAGCAGTGCACGAACCGGTTTCACCTCGATGGCTTCAAGGATGTTCCGGCCATAAAGAATGATATGCTTTGCCCCCTTGATATCGGCGCCCATCTGGGCATCCGTATACCCGAACATGGACCGGAATGCCGTGTTGGCTGACCCCTTGCACAGGGCGTCATGGGTGAAGTGGTTGGGGGAGCCCAGGGCTTTCATGAAGGTTTTGCTCACATGGGTCCCCAGGTTGGTGCGCTCTCCGAAAACGATGCTCTGCGGGCCGTCGCTCTTTCGTATGGCATTGATCTTTTCAGCGACGTAGTGGAGCGCCTCGTCCCAGGAGGCCTTGCGCCATTTACCCGAACCCCGCTCCCCTTCCCGGATCAGCGGGGTCTGGACCCGCTGGGTGTCGTTGAGCAGGGCAATGCCCGCCGCCCCCCTTGGGCACAGGGCGCTTCCCAGGCCGTCAACGTTGTCGTTTCCCTCGATCCACTGAACCTGGCCGTTTTTTACCAGGACCCGGATCGGGCACCGGATCGAACACATGAAACAGAGACTGTATACCGAGGTTTCTTCCATAAATAATATTACCTGTCTTGTCTGAAGGGTTATGGGTTGATGTCTGCCTGGCGTTTCGAATGAAAATATGGGTTTTCCAAATAGCAAGCAAAATACATACCATCCGGCATAATTACTGCTTCCGCCTGCAATCCTTTATACGGGTTGCCTGGTTCGGCTATCCGATTTTGATCCTTTGTTCGCAGGTGCGGGCGTTTCTGGGCTGCCGCAACCCCTGCCTTCAAATTGCCTGCATGACCGTTTCACAAGGGCCAACGGTTTTCAGAAGGGTGTATGAAAAGGCATAGACCGTTATTTGTGCAATAAAAAATTTGCATTGATATAAAAAATATGCAACATTATAACAACTTAAAATATTAAGAATAAATGATAAACGCAAGGAAAAGTTGATGTATTTTTATTGCGGCTTTCCCTGCTGCCGTATTGATTGGGACCGGGTGTTTCTACTGTATTTTTTTATCGTGTCAGTGGGGTGCAGCGTTAACAGGGGGCGCTGTTGCGCGTCTGCGGCCGCCGGGCGCATGCCGCAGGCCGCCTTATCCCTGCCCAGGTTGCGCCTTTCAACGGGTGTGGCATGACAGTTGCAAACTCTTTTTCCGTTCATTGTTATGAAACCGGCCCGGTGATGGACCGGCCTGTTTCACTTGCCGGGCGCATCGCAATTCGGATGAAAACGAAAACGGAAATAAAAAGGAGGAATTGTATGTACAGAAAAATCTTTCTGGCCTGTCTTGCAGCGATGGCCCTGTTTCTGGCCCTGCAAGGCACTGTGATGGCGGATACCGCAGAAGCTGTCAGAGCGCCGCATGCCCTGGAGGAAGCCATACAGGCGGCTCATAATCAAGGTTTACTGAACACAGATGATCCGCCCGGGTACCTGGGGATTCCCGGGGGGCCGCAGATCAGCCTGCTGCTCGCTTTTTTCTGGGCCTGCCTCGTAGGCTGGGTGTTTTCCACCGTGGGCGCCTTTGGCGGGATACTTGCCGGTGTCGGGCATATCACCATTTACGGCCTGGGTGAATATGCGTCAAAATTCAAGGGGGACTCAGCCGACCTGAACAAAGCGGTAACGGATACCATACGGGTGGCAAACCAGTTCCTCGTGGGTTTTTCCGCCCTGGTATCCACGATCAACTACTGGAAACTCGGCCGCCTGGTCCTTCCGGTGGGCATTGCCCTGGCTGCGGGCTCCATTCTGGGCAGTTACCTCATTCCGACACTCACCGCCGGGCGCATCAATTTTTCCCAGTACGTTGGATTCTTCGGTGTTTTCGTGCTTGTCCTGGGCTGTTATATGCTCTACCAGACCACGCCCCGGGGGCAGAAGAGCAAGAAGAAGGCCAAGGCCGCAGCAGAAGCCTTTGAGACGACCATGAAGCGCAAGCGGGCCGGTGAGGCCGTTGATACCAGCGAACTGGGCGTCAAGGTCACGTCCCTGACCGCTAAAAAAATGAGTTTCACCTTTTACGGGGTCGAATTCTCCTTCAACCCGCTTTTTCCGATTCTGGGTGGTTTCGTTATTGCTGCCATTGCGGCCTTTCTGGGTGTGGGCGGCGGATTCATGCTGGTGCCATTTATCACGGCGGTAGCCGGCCTGCCCATGTACCTGGCTGCCGGGACCTCGGCTTTGGCCGTCCTGGTGGGCATGATCACATCCATATTGAGCTATCTGGCCGCCGGCGTTCTGGTGCACTGGCCCCTTATCGGAACCCAGTTGGTGGGTATTTTCGTCGGTTCCATGGTGGGACCGCGCACCTCCCAGTATATCCCGGACAAAGTGTTGACCCGGATTTTTATTGTCCTGGCGTTTTACGTGGGATTGAATTTTATGGCCCGGGGGTTTCTGGGCAAGGATATCATCCGGCTCATCACCGGTGGCTGATCGCTGCAGCAGGCGGAAAGCGATTGAGGTTGTGCTTCAAATATTTCCTGACCACCATCCATGGGGGCGCTAAGCGGACGCTCCTCCGGGGGACGCCTTCATGGACGGTTCGGGAGGGTGAAGGCATTGTGACAATGCCGCTTGACAATGGAAACGGATATGACCTGGTGGGATCAAACATACATGCTGCTGGACCTGGTGCTGATCATGCCGTACCGGTTTTTCGGCAACCCTGTGGCCGGCTTTTTTTTCGGCACCTTCGTCCTGTGCGTCGGCTGCGTTCTTGTGGGTGAGGCGACTTTCCGGCTGGCATCCCGGGTCAACCGGGTGCACATCCGGAAGCTGCGCCGCGGCATGACAAGAATGCACAACCTGTCGGTCAGGGCGCTTCTGCTCAAGGACAAGGAAAATTATCGGGCCTGCAATTCGGAAGCCAACGAGGCGTTCGGGAAATACTTTTTCAACATGCTGACCCTTGGCGCGGCCGCGCTATGGCCCATCCCCTTTGCCCTGGCCTGGATGGGCCGCAGGTTCGGCCATATCGAATTCGACGTGCTGTTTTCTCTGCCTTTTTTGGGAAAGAGCGTGACCTTTACAGCGGTCATGATTCCCATGTATATTTTATGCCGGATTCTCTGGGCAAAGCTGAAAGCGGCGTTTCCCCCGGTTCAAGGTTCACCCGCGCCGAATGCCGGTGACCTGGACGGCGAGGAAATGATCAGCATGCAGGAGATCCATCAGCACGGGGGACTGCCCGAGCGGTTCCGGAGCAACGGGCAACCCTGAGCACAATACGGCATCTATCCATGACAAAGCGGTTTAACATATACGGTGATCAAGTAAAAACCCGGAAGAGATGCGCATGGGTCCCTTTTGTCCGGCTTGGCCGGGTACTTTTGCGGGGCATCGTGGCCGCAGCTATAATTCTTGCGGCAGGCGCACGGCCGGCCCTGGCCGCCCAGATACCCGGCGACCCGGCGGGGGTCGCCCTGCATTTCTGCAGCCACCTGTTTTTTATGTTTTCCATGGCTGCCCTGATTTACGGGCTGAAGCGCCATAAGGTGATCGCAGAACCCGGGTGGCGGCAAATCGGGTATGCCGCGTTTTTTTTCATATTGTGGAGTGCCGGGGGGATTGCCGGAAATCTGGCAGGCCTGCAGATCGGCAGTGCCCACTTGCTTGGCGTTCCGGCCTTTTTTTTCCTGTACAGGGGCATCGCCTGTCTGGCCGGGCAGGGGGACCCGGCCCGGAAGGGAGAGGCCCGGTCATGACGCTTCAACCCGCTATTTTTACCGTAAATGCGGCAGGCGCTTCCTTAATTGTGCTTTTCTCCGTCCTGGCACTGGGCCACGCCATGCGCCTGTGGCAAAAAGATCCGGATAATCCGTTATGGGGCGGCATTTTCTGGGTTTGTCTGTGCATGGCCGGCGTGGCTGCCTCCCGCTGGGTTGTTTTTGTTTTCGGCCCGGTTCTGCCCGCCGCCGGTCACGGCGCCTGGATAGATGCATTCCTGCCGTTCACATGGAGCCTCGGCGCCATGCTGCTCCTTGTGGCAGCGGCGCTGACGTTTTTTTTCAGCCGCGCATGGAATATCCACCAGGTGATGTTTTCGGGCAAAAGCGACCTGGCGTCGGCACGCGAGGAACTGATACGCCTGAAGCGGGCCATGGCGGCGGCAGTCAGTGCCAGGGGCGAGGACGCAGGCGGGTCATTTCTGAGGCATGAAAAGCAGATGGCCCAGACCGACCGATTGGCTTCCATCGGTCAGCTTTCATCCGGGATTGCCCATGAAATCAACAATCCCCTGGGTATTATCCAGGGATACACCCAGCTTCTGATGCGCGGGGAAACCCCCGATTCCCAGAAATACCAGGATTTGCAGATCATATTGAAACATGCCCGCAACTGCAAGACCATCGTTGAGGATCTGCTTCATTTTGCCAGGCGCTCGGCGCCTGAAAAATCTGAAGTCAATATTCGTGAGGTCATCGAGGATGTGCTGGTCTTTTTGCGCCACCGAGGCAAAATGGAAAAAATCGATATTGAGACCTGCTATGATGAGCATGTCCCTTCCATGCACATGGATGAAAAGAAGATCCGGCAGGTGCTCATCAATCTTCTCATGAACGCCCGTCACGCGGTCGGTGAGCAAGGGCGCATCACCGTTTCCACCCGGTATGACAAGGTTGTCCGGCATGTGTTGATCAGCGTGGCGGATGACGGTTACGGGATCGATGAGAAAAATATTGACCGGATATTCGACCCGTTTTTTACGACCAAGCCCACCGGTGATGGCACCGGCCTCGGCCTGGCCGTGAGCTATGGCATCATCAAAAACCACGGCGGTGAAATACGGGTTGAAAGCGAACCGGGGAAGGGCTCGGTTTTCACCGTCATTCTGCCGGTCAACACGGCAAAGGACGTATAGGAATTATCAAATGGCCAGATTTTCCCTGCTGGTGGTGGATGATGAGCCGGATCTCCTGGGCCTTTTGAAGCGAAGCCTCGAGCCGGATCTGGACTGCACGGTTACAACGGCTGCCTCCGGGAAAGCGGCGCTTTCCCTGTTTTCTGAAAACAGTTTTGACCTGGTGCTGCTCGATATGAAGATGCCGGAAATGGACGGCATGGAGCTGCTTGAGCTGATCCGCAGGGCCAGGCCCGAGCAGACCGTGGTCATGATGACCGCCTATGGGGATATTGATACGGCGGTCAGCGCCATGCGAAACGGCGCCTATGATTTCATCACCAAGCCCTTTGACCATGATGCCCTGCTGCTGCGCCTGGAAAAAGCCCTCGAGCGAAGTGCACTGATCCGGGAAAACGTCCGGCTTCGGACGGGCACCCGGACCCCTCATGAGTTTTGCGGGCTTGTGGGTAAAAGCCCCGCCATGCAGCAGGTGTTTGCGACCATACAGATGGTCGCGGCAACAGATCTCACCGTTTTGATCACAGGCGAGTCCGGGACGGGAAAGGACCTGGCAGCCAGGGCGGTGCATGCGTTGAGCAGCAGGAAAGACAAGCGGTTCGTCGCCATCAACTGTCCTACGGTGCCGGAGCAGATCCTGGAAAGCGAACTGTTCGGGTATAAAAAGGGGGCCTTCACCCACGCCACCCGGGACACGAACGGCCTTTTTCAGGAAGCACATGAAGGCTCCATTTTTCTCGATGAAATCGGGGATGTGAGCCCGGGCATCCAGACCAAGCTGCTGCGGGTGATCCAGGAAAAAGAGATCAAACCGCTGGGGGATACCCGCACGGTAAAGGTGGACGTGCGCATTATCGCGTCCACGAACCGGGATCTTGAGCAGAGAATCCGGGAGGGGGCATTCCGGGAGGATTTTTTTTATCGCCTGAATGTCCTTCCCATTACGCTGCCGCCGCTGCGGGAGCGCCCCGGGGACATCCCGCTCATTGCGAGTTTTCTTCTGGAAAAGCACTGCAGAAAGCTCAATCGGCCTGGAAAGACGCTTTCCCCGGAACTTTTCGAAATCATAACGGCTTTCCGGTGGAAAGGGAATGTCCGAGAATTGGAAAATGCCATCGTGCAAGGCATCCTTTTTTCAAAAGGCGATGTGATCCGTCCGGCGGATATGGTCATGGAAGAGGGCGGGCCAGGTCAAAGCGGGGCTGGCCGCCTCGACGATATCCCAACCGGTCTTCCTTACAGGGAAGCCAAGGAGGCCATGCTGCAGCGGTTCAACGCCGAGTATATCGGACGTCTCCTTTCCGAAACCGACGGCAACGTGACCCGTGCCGCCGCCAAATGCGGCCTGGAGCGTCAGAGCCTTCAACAGGTGATGCGGCGTTATAAAATTAACGCGCACGACTACCGCCGATAGATTGCCCCTGACAAATCAAACAGGGTGATGCCTTATAATCCCTTATAATCCCTTATAATCCCTTTACATTTATCTGGAATTGATCTATATTGAACAGAAAGGATCAGAAGCAAAGTGAGATGTTTCGCGATTACCGGCAGTCGGGGGGGAATCGGGCACATTGTATCTCACAAACCGGCCCTGTTTTTTCTTTCTGTTGTTCAATGAATTGTCAATGCTGTTTTTAAGGCGTTTATTATGAAGCGGTTATTCCCTATCAGTTAAGGAATAACAAATGGCGCACGACGGGATCGATAAAAACCTGGATCCAAAAGAAAAAGATAATCAGGCCCTGCGCAAGCGGCGTCTTGGCATGGCGTTTGTGACCTACATGGTTCCCTTTGCACTGGCCGTTCTGTTTTGGATTCAGGGCATGATTCCGATTGGCGTGATAATTCATTTTGCCGTATATGCCGTTTTGGTCAATACCGGTTTTCTCCTGTTGTTCCACACCAATTTAAACCTGAAATTTTCGGAGCCGAGCCTTACAGCACCCCAGATGACGGCATCGATCATTCCCGGCTTGTGGGTGATGTATTTTCTGGATGACGGGCAGGCGCGGGCCATATTCATGCTTATTATTGCCATTCCGCTGATGTATGGGATTCTGGCGCTCAATACACGGCAATTCATCAAGACAGGGTTCTGGTTTTTTTTCCTCTATTGTTTCATGATGGCCCTTTTGTGGCTGAACCGGCCGGAAGTCCTGCACGGCGGACTGGAGTCTGTCCAGTTGATGGCATATATACTGGCGATTGTATCGTCTTCCATTATCGGCGGTTTCATCTACAACCTGCGATTGAAACTCAGAAAGAGCAACCGGGAGTTGAGGGAAGCCGTTGAGAGAATTGAAGAGCTGATTAACGTGGACGCCCTCACCGGTGTCTGGAACCGTCGCCGTCTTTTTGAAGTGCTCCTCCAGGAAGCCAACCGTTTCCGACGCGCCCAGGGAGCTTTCAGCGTCTGCATTATGGATATCGATCACTTCAAGCAAGTCAACGATATTTATGGGCACCAGGCGGGCGATGGGATCCTCCGGACGATTGCCCATGAAGTTACCGGGAGTTTAAGAAATATTGACTGTTTCGGCCGCTATGGCGGCGAAGAGTTCCTGATGGTGCTGCCGCAGACATCGATCGAAGGGGCCATCGTCAAAGCGGAAAGGGTCCGCAGGCAGATAGAATCGCTTCGGTATCCGAGCATTTCGGAAAGCCTGCGGGTAACAATTTCCATCGGCGTTGCCCAGTTCCGGCTGGAGGAAGATATTGAAGAAACCCTTTCAAGGGCGGATCGGCGCCTGTATAAAGCCAAGCGGGAAGGGCGCAATCGCGTCGTTTCGTAGAGTTAAGGCAGGTTTTATAAGTTGTTGCAACAGGGGAAAGAGCAGCTTTACCTGTTGCATAATTTTCATGAACCCGGAAAAAGTCGTTTTCAGACGGCTTGCAAAAAGTTCAAGATCCAGGCGCGAGCAATTTTTGAAGAATTGATAGTACTTATGTGTACGTGAGATTCTTCAAAGATTGCTCGCAACGCAGATATTGGGCTTTTTACAAAGCCGTCAATTTTTGTTTGACAAAAAGCAGCAGTTTCAGGTAAACTTATAAAGTTTGACGCATTCGGAAAATCACTTTGGGACGGCAAAAAAAAAGTTCAAGATCCAGGC
>SLGU01000042.1 GCA_007136525.1 Desulfobacteraceae bacterium
GAAGCTCTCCCATTCCCGATATAATGGTTTCCCCTGTTTCATCGTTGAAGCTCGTGTTGAATGTCGGGTCTTCCTTGACGAACCGGTTCAGTGCCTTTGACATATTGGCTTCGGATTTATGGTCTTTCGGTTTTACGGACAGCGAAATGACAGGGTCAGGAACATACATCGACGACATGGATACATTGACCCCCGGTGCTGCGAACGTGTCGCCGGAGGCACAGTCAATGCCGAACAGTGCGCCGATGAACCCGGCCGGTATGAGGTCCACATCCTCCATTTTGCTGGCATGCATGCGGACGATCCGTCCAACCTTTATTTTTTTCCCCGTACGCATGTTGACCATGGTGTCCGCCTTGGCCAGCTGCCCCTGGTAGACGCGTATATAGGTCAGTTGGCCGTATGGGGTGTCCTCGAGCTTGAAAGCGAGCGCCACCAGCGGTTCCGTTGCGGCGGGCTTCAGGGTGATGCTGGCTTCGTTGTTATCGATATCAAGGGCATGGTTTTCGTGGTCAAAAGGTGAGGGCAGGTAATGACAGAAACCATCCAGCAAAGCCTGAATCCCCTTGTTTTTATATGCCGACCCCATCATAACCGGCGTAAGGCCGCGCTGGACCAACCCCTTGCGTATGGCGATACGAACAACCGCCTCATCGATTTCAGCTTCCTCCAGGATAAGGTCGGTCAGTTCATCCGAGAATACGGAAGCAGCTTCCAGCAGTTCTTCGCGACGACTTCGCGCCTTGTCAAGGAGGTGCTCCGGTATTTCGGCCTCCCTCACGGCCTGGCCGAATTCGTCTTCGAAGTATAGGGCTTTCATGGTCACGAGGTCAACGACCCCTTGATGCTCGGCTTCCAGGCCGATGGGGATCTGCAGAGGGACCGGGTTGTGTCCCAGCTTTTCGCGCAACTGGGAAATAACCCTGTCCGGGTTGGCGCCGTTTCTGTCGCATTTGTTAATAAAAGCGATACATGGCACCTTGTAACGTTTCATCTGCTGATCGACGGTAATGGACTGGGACTGGACGCCGCCCACGCCGCAGAGGACAAGGACGCTGCCGTCCATTACCCGAAGGGCACGCTCCACTTCTATGGTGAAATCCACATGCCCGGGCGTGTCGATGATATTGATTTCATGGTTTTCCCACGTACAGTAGGTTGCGGCGGAAGCGATGGTGATGCCGCGCTCCTTTTCAAGATCCATGGAGTCCATGGTGGCGCCGACGCCGTCTTTTCCCCGTACTTCATGGATACGGTGAATACGCTTGGTAAGAAACAGGATGCGCTCCGTGAGTGTTGTTTTGCCCGAGTCGATATGAGCGCTGATGCCGATATTTCGAACCTTCATGATGTCATTTGATGTCATTGGTAACGTTGCTTTCAAAAAAAGTATGGATCAGTATTTCCAACAGCTGACGGATCTGTCAGTAAACCGGGCCGGCACGCCATCGTGCCGGCCGAAACAGGCATTGAATTTTCAATAATGAATCATCTCGCCAGTGAACAACCGGATGGATAACAAGGCTTGTAAAACGGTAAAATTATTGACGGCTTCGCAAAAAGCACAATGTCTGCGTCTGCGTTGCGCGCGCCTTGATCTTGTCCCGCCATGGCGTGATCCAAAGCCGTCTGGTCGCGATTTTTACGATTTCATTCTCATTGATTTTAAAAAATTTATCTTTATAACCGGTCCGAATCGATGATGTCAACAAAAAATTAAATATTTCACAAATGTCTTTTTGCCGCCAGGCGGTCAAGGATCAGGCCGAAAAACACGCTGCCGCCTGCCTGGATAAATCGCCAACCCATATGGGAAAGGCAGGAACCGCATATCGCCACCTGCCATGAATGGGGTGGAAACCATGTAAATTCATTGGTTGGTCGTCCCATTACGGCGCATCCGGGTGCGGCGCCGAAGCATCCGATTTCGTATACAATGCCATGGGGGTTGGCAAAGGTGTGATGGTGGGTACCGCTAACCGCAATACGGCTGGAATCGTTTGTAATGGCGAACCCGCACTGACGGCATACGATTTGGCCGCTTTCCGTATCTTCTTCTTTGTATTCTGTTTCGACCGTGGGCGCTTCCATCTCTGCCCTTCCGCCATTTTGCGGGGGCGTTGACCGGAGCCTTGCGCCGGCTTGTTGAATATCGGAAACAGTTGATCTCATCATATTTTTCAATTAGGATAATAAGCTGCTCGTATAATTTCAATATATATAACATGAACCCTGTTGTCAAAACAGGTGAAAACGGCCCGGCCGGAGGCCTGTTTCCCGAATTTGCATTGGACTGTCCCCATGTGCGGCATATACGGCATTATTTCAGAACACCTGGACAAAAACACATTGCGCGAAAAGCTCGTGCAAATGGGAAAGCACCAGTCTCACAGGGGGCCGGACGGCCAAAAGGAAGCCGTTTTTTCATCCGACCGGCAAGGCAGCCCTGTTTCTGTCGGAATGGGGCTCGCCCGGCTTGCTATACTGGATCTGGTCACCGGCATGCAGCCCATATCCAGCAGGGCTGATGGCACCACCATTGTATGCAACGGGCAGATTTATAATTATATCGAGCTTCGCCCAATGGTGTCGGACTGCGATTTTGTGTCCAAAGGAGATGTCGAAGTCGCCCTCCACCTGTACAGGAAAGTCGGCACCCGTTTTCTTGAAGAATTAAACGGCATGTACGGCGGGGCGATTTATGATCCGGTGAGAAAAAGGGTGCTGCTGTTCAGGGACCGGTTTGGCATCAAGCCCCTGTATTATGCCCAAAACGCCGAAGGGTTTGCTTTTGCATCCGAAATCAAGCCTTTGTTTGCGGCGCTGGGCATTACGCCGGCCGTGAACCGCGACAACCTGCATGCCTATTTTACCTACCGTTATGTGCCCGGCAGCACCACCCTGTTTCAAAACATCCGACGGGTCCCCCCGGGGTCATTTCTGGATTATGACCTTAGAACCGGGACGTTCACAATTCATCGCTATTGGAATTACCGCCCCGATGAAGACGGGGGGAATTTGACGCTGCCGGAAGCCGCCGAACGCTTTCATGCGCTTTTTATGGATGCCGTCAGGATACGGCTTCGTTCGGACGTGGAACTTGGCAGTTTTATCAGCGGCGGCATCGATTCATCCGCCGTTTCGTCGGCTGCGGCGGCTGTTAATCCGCTGATGCGGTTGTATACCATTACCTTTGCGGAAGAAAAGTATGACGAGCTTCCCCATGTCAGGCACCTTCTGGAAACCATGCCCCATCGGTTCGGCCGGACGCGCCTGGTCCATGCCGCCTGTGGGCCGGACGTCCTGCAAAGACTGCCGGGTATCGTTCGCGCCGTTGAAGAGCCCATTTCGTTAGGCACTATGCTGCCTACCGACCAGCTGTGCGCGCTTGCCGCCACCGACGTCAAGGCCGTGCTGACCGGTGAGGGGGCGGACGAAATTTTTGCCGGATACCGCAAGTTCATGATAGAGGCCGCAGCAGCCGGATTTTCCGGTTTTACCCCAAACCAAAGGCAGCGGCTGCTTTGCGAGTTTCCAGAGCTGCAAAACATTCTGGCTGCCGGAAATGAGCGGGTTGACCCCGGGCTGCGATATATTCGCTCAGAGGCCCTGTTTTCAGAAGCAGAGTTGAACCGAATGCTTGGTTTTAAGCCGAAAACCGCTTTTTCGGGTGGGGATGCGAAGCCTTACCTGTCGGGCAACGAGCATCCCGTGAACATGGCGATTGCATATGAGACGCGCTTTCGCCTGCCGGACTACGTTGTGCTGCGCCTTGACAAGCTGTCCATGCGCCATTCCCTTGAAACCCGAACGCCGCTGCTGGATTTCCGCTTGGCTGAATTTGCCGCATCCTTGCCCGTATCGATGAAGACCAACCTGTCAATGTACCGGGAAAAGTTTATCTGCGCCTACGCCTATCTCAAGTACAAGGTACTGGATCCGGTATCCGCGTTCAGGAAAAAGCAACCCTTCACCTTCCCCATGGCGGATTGGCTTTCCAGCAAAAAAGATTTGCCTGAATTTATAAGTGATATTATGATGGGTACCCGAATTGCCGAACAGAACATACTTGATCCCGAGGCGGTAAGGGCGCTTGCATCGAGCGTAACCGGTGAAGGGGTTGGGCCGAACACCCTGGTTTCAGCGGCGGACCGTCTTTTTTCGGTGATCGTTTTTTCCACCTGGGTAGACCAGATGCTTCAACAGCCATAGACAGGAACCTATATTGAGCCCAAACAGCCATGAAACGCCCCTTGCGGATACCTTTTGCCGCCATTACCTGGAGACATTGTCCTGTAATCTGCCCAGAAAACACCGGACATACGGCTTTGAATACGAGTTTCTGCCGGAAGAAATGCTAAGCATTCAGGACATGGTCCGCATTGACCAGCTTCTGGGGGAGATGGGCGGAGAAAAAATCGCGGGAGATCGGTTGTTTGAAAGCGGCATGCGGGTGACCTTTGAGCCGGGAGGGCAGATCGAGTACTGCAGCCCGCCCTTGCTTTCCGATGATGATGAAAAGCTGGATCATCTGCTTGGGTTTATCCATGATGTAAACAGTGAAATCCGGGATCGTCTCGGCATCCACTATAAAGCGGTTGGATATCTTCCCGGGAGGGCAAATTACCCCTTGTGCCTGCGATCGGCAAGATACCTGCACCTTCATAAACGGCTGTCGGTGAGCGGCACCCGGGGGCATGAAATGATGAAGGGGACTGCATCGATTCATCTGCATGTGTCCATCAGTTGCCTGGACGAACTGCTTCCCCTGTTTTATTTTCTTTGTGCGCTCAGCCGAAGCGAGGATTTCGGCATGTCCGGGGACCGCCGGGACATCTGGCTGCATACCGACCCGACCCGATGCGGGGAGCCCCCCTGCTGCATGGAAAACCTGTCATCACCGGAGCAGTTGATTGACCGGCTGATCCGGTATGGGCTCCAGGTAGTGGTGCTCGGTGAGCAGGTGCCGTTTGAAAGCGCTTCAGACCGATCTTTTTCGGCATTTTTGTATCATATGACAACGGTTTTCACCAATGTCCGCTTTAACCTCAAGGGCCCCACTTTGGAGATGCGCACATTGGACAGCATGCCCATTGACCGGTTCCGGGTGAAATGGAGGGATTTTATCAATTTGGCAAAAATCGTATAATAATTTACTTCACAGGAGAAATCATGGCCGTAATCGAGATTTACACGACACTTGCCTGTCCGTATTGTACGGGCGCCAAAGACCTGCTGACCCGGAAAGGGGTTTCCTTTACCGAAATACGCATTGAAGGCAGCCCGGAAAAAATGGCTGAAGCAAAAAAGAGAAGCGGCGGCCGGATGACGGTACCCCAGATTTTTATTGATAATGTGCACATCGGCGGATATGATGAACTGAATGCACTGGACCGTGACGGAAAACTCGACCCGATGCTGGGTGTTTCATAAACTGCCTTGAAGATTTCTTATTCATGGAGGCGATATGCACGGCGTGAAAAACAAGCGAAAGAATACCCGATCAGCCGTTTGGGAGGATATTACCGCGACTATTGACGTTTCCAACCCCTTTACCACCAAAGGGCGGGGAAAAATGATTATTCAGGGGAGCGTGAAAGATATCGGGGCCCATGGGATGTTCCTTGTTTCCAAAGATGTGGTTCCCGTGGATGCAAAGGCCGAAATCGTCATAGACTTCAATCCCGAACAACCCGGCAAACTGCTCCTGGCGGCGGAGGGAAAAACCGTTCGAAAGAATGCCGAGGGCGTGGCCATCCGTTTCACCCGCATTGACTTGAGAAAACTGCAGCAGTGCATCATGGAGCGGATGAACCGGTCATAAAATCATATACTCGATATCATCAGCCTTTCCGGCGGTATGCGTCAATATACGTCATGACGACAAACGGAAATGTGGTTATAAATTCAAAAATAAAACCGGCCGTCAACAACACATAGACGGACGGGAGCTTTAACAGGTAAAAATAAAGCAGTTTCAAGCCGTTTTTAAAAAATTTCCGATCATGGGCCATATTTATTGCATCTCCGGCGGTGTTGATCCAGGTAGTGCCCGAAGGAAAACCGTCTTTTTCGCCAATCTCTGCGTCCGGCTCAAATTTTAATCCTCAAAATACGTCGAGTATTCCTGCGGTTAAAATTTTCGCCGTCCTTGACCTTCACGAAAAATCCTGGTTTTCGTTCGGGCAACAGGTAGGCTGATTGCTGTAGAAAGGCGGTTAGCACAACCGGCAGATTTTTTCAATCACCATCCAGTGCTTTTCTCAGGGCAAAAGCCAGATCGCTTTTTGAAATTGGCTTTTGGAGCAAGGTGTTGATTTTCCTTTGAGCTGATTTTTCCCGGGTTACCTTGTCATTATAGCCTGTGCACAAAACAATGGGGATGTCCGGGCGCAGCTTGCGGATTTTTTCGGCAAGTTCGATGCCGGTCATATTCGGCATGGCCTGATCCGTGAGGAGCAGGTCGAACATGTCGGGCCGGCGGCTGAAAATTTCAAGGGCCTTGATGCTGTCGGCCACCGCTGTCACGTGATAGCCCAGGCTCTCAAGCACCTGGTGCTGGAGGTCGACGATCCGCTGTTCGTCGTCCACCAGCAGTATTCGCTCAGAGCCGGTCGGGTCGGATGCCGAGGAATGTCGTTGCGCCTCCGGTTCGGATGCCGTGTCATCGGCCACCCGAAGGTAAACGTCAAAACGCGCCCCCCTGCCCGGATCACTTTCTACCAGTATTGTCCCGCCGGTGTTCTTTATGATTCCGTAGCTGACAGAAAGGCCTAAACCGGTACCCTTGTCCCGGGATTTGGTTGTAAAATAAGGCTCGAATATCTTGTCTGCCAGGTCAGGTTCAATACCGCATCCGGTATCCGATACGGAGACCCGGATATATCTGCCGGGAGTGACTTTTCCCCAGGCGGGCGAAGTTGCGTCGAACACCCCGATCTCCTCCAGGCTCACCGACATGGTGCCGGTGCCGCATTCCTCCATCGCCTGGTAAGCGTTGGTGCAGAGGTTCATGATCACCTGATGGATGCGGGAAGGGGTGATCAATATTTTTCCGGTATTCCGGTTGATTTCATGGCGGATTTCGATGTTGGAAGGGATGGTGGTCTGGAGCAGCTTGAGCGTTTCCAGGATGATGGGATGGATCTGGATCGGATGGACATCCTCGTCGGCGGAACGCCTGCTGAAGTTGAGAATCTGTTCTATGAGATCCCTGGCCCGGTTTGCGGATTTCAAAACCTTCTCTAAGTTTTCGTAGGTCTTGCTGCACACGGGCACGCCTTTCATGGCAAGGTCGGTGTACCCGATAATGGGGAAAAGGATATTGTTGAAATCATGCGCGATCCCCCCCGCAAGCGTGCCGATGGACTCCATTTTCTGGGACTGGTGTAGTTGGTTTTCAAGTTCTTTCCGGTTCTCCTGGGCTTTCGCGCGTTCCGTCACGTCCCGCAAAATCCCCTGGAAGCCGACTGGATTGCCATTCTTGTCTTTGCGCAGGGATATGGATGTTTCAACAAAACAGGAAAAGCCGTCTTTGCGAACCATCTGCCAGTCAAAGGTTTTTATGGGATTGCCGGTCCTGTACACATAATTGAAGGTTTCAAATAAGACTTTCTGGTAGTCATCATGGACGATATCCCGGTAGTTCTTCCCAATGAGTTCATCGCAGGGGCAGCCGAGGAGGCGGCAGAACTGCGCATTGAAAAACTCGTAATTGCCCTTCAGGTCAACCTCATAGTATCCGTCCTCGATAGAATCGAGTATGCTCCGATACTTCTTTTCGCTTTCCCGGATTGCTTTTCTGGCTTCCATCCGTTCGGTCACGTTTCTTGAAATGCCTCGCACACCGATCGCTTTCCCGTCCTCGCGGCGGATCACGGAGCTCATGTACTCCAGGACCATTGGCTCCCCGCGCCGGTTGAATACGTTGATGTAGCCGCTGTCAAAGTCGGTTTTCCGGATGCGCTCGAGGTAATC
>SLGU01000118.1 GCA_007136525.1 Desulfobacteraceae bacterium
CAAGCCTTGATCTTGGACTTTTTTCAAAGTCGTCTGATCCAGGCTTTTTACAGGGTCATCAATATGAATGACCCCGTAAAAGTCGAATCATTGAAATGGCAAAGTAAAAAATTCAAGATCAAGGCGCGCGAGTCGTGATTAATTGAGAATACTTGTCCGTACGTGAAGTTTTTTCAGCATGATGCGCAACGCAGATATTGGATTTTTTACTTTGCCATCACTATTAACCAAAATAACCAGGAGGCAGATTAATGAAAAAAACAATCGTGTTTACACTTACAGCCTTGATGATAACGGCTGTACCGGCTTTTGCAGGTATGGGCGGTTCAGGCGGGGGCATGCACGGTGGTGGCATGGGCCAAACGGGCGGCATGAGCCAAACCGGAGACATGGGGCATGCCGGGAATCATCAACAAATGAATTCCCACCAATCCATGCAGATGATGAACCAGATGACGGACATGATGCAACAGATGTCTTCGGCCATGAAAAGTGGCGGAATGGATTCGGAGACCATGGCTGAAATGAGGCATATGAACGACAGGTTGGAAAATATGGCTCAGGAGAGCCGTGCAGATAGGATGAGCCCCGACCAGGAAAAACAGATGCAAAATGAGATGGACAATACCCAGCGGCAGATAAATGACATCACTGCGGGGCTGGAATAAATTGGCGAAAAACAATTTCTTTAAAAAATGGTAGTGAATTGTCCATAAAAGAGAATATCGTTGAAAAACCCATGGCGGCAGCCGTCAGCATCCTTTTGATGGTGCTTTCGGTTGCCGTTTTTATGCGGTCTGCGCCGGCCCTCGCCGGAAGTATTTACGTGGAAACAGGTTCCGGCTATAAAAGCGGGGATTTCGGCTCCCCTTTCGACTCCCATTTGTTGTTCATTTTCTCAAAAGCCGGCTATTTAACGGAGAATTCCGAATTCAGCGTTACTGCACCATTCCTTTTTTTTCGCGAAGAAACCGATTCCGGCGATGAAATGAACAGGGGCTTAGGCGATGTCATCCTGAGAGCCGGAGGCCATCTTATCAAAAACCATCCTTCAGATATTTCTTTTTATGGATCCGTCTCTGTCAAATTGCCCACAGCCGATCAGGAAAAGGGGTTGGGTACAGGGGAAACGGATTACGGCGTCTTTTTGTCTGTAAGCAAGCGCTTTGACAGGACTTCCCTCTGGTTAACCGGCGGCGCCGTCAAGGTAGGCAGTCCTCCGGAGCAGGATTTAAGTGATACCTTTTATTACGGGATCGGGGTTTCCCGGGGATTTGAGCGTCTCCGGGTTTATCTTGCGATAGATGGTTCCCGAAGGATTTTACCGGAATCCAAAGCGCCGTTGAATGCGAATATTGGATTTTTCCGTATTCTAAGCCCAAATTATTCGGTGAAAGGGAATGCCCAGGCAGGTTTGACCGAAAGCGCTCCGGATTTCGGTATTTCATTGAGTTTGGTGCGTTTTTTTTATTAGGTGAATTCGGACGGATTTTAAACCCAATGGGGAAATTGCTTCCATGGCGCCCAATCGGAACCGGCGCTTACGGGTTGACGCCAAATTGTTTCAGCTTCAGCTGCAAAGAGCGCCTGCTGATACCCAGCATTTCGGCTGTCTTTGTCCGGTTGCCCTTTGTTTCATCAAGCGTTTGAAGTATAACACGTTTTTCAACTTCCTTCAGGGAGCTTTTGTCCGGAAAATTCTCCGATTCTTCTTTTTCTTCCGGAAAATCTGCGGGAAAAACATCCGGAAGCAGATTCGGGGTTATCATTTCCTCTGTGCACAGGATAACGGCCCGCTCAAGGGTGTTTTCCAACTCTCTTACATTCCCGGGCCAGTGATACCGCATAAGCATATCGGCCGTTCGCGGCGTGAGCCCCTTGATATGTTTTTTGTTTTTTTGGGTATATTTTTTTAAAAAATGATCCGCTAAAAGAAGAATGTCATCGCCCCTTTCCCGCAAAGGCGGCAGGGAGACGCCGATGACGTTTAACCGGTAAAAAAGGTCTTTTCGAAAGGTATTTTTTTCAATTCCCCTTTCAATATCGCTGTTGGTTGCCGCAATGATCCTTATATCAACGGTGACGGACTGAGTGCTGCCAAGCGGTTCAAATTGATGTTCCTGGAGCACCCTCAAAATTTTAGCCTGCGTGGCAAAAGACATTTCGCCAATTTCATCAAGGAAAATCGTACCGGTATGGGCCTGGGCAAAGCGCCCCTTTCGGGCGTTGTCCGCGCCTGTAAAAGCCCCCTTGGTATGCCCGAAAAGTTCACTTTCCAGAAGGGTTTCAGGAAGAGCGGCGCAGTTGACCTTGATAAAAGGGTTGTCCCTGCGCGGGCTGTTTTCATGGATGGCGTTGGCAACAAGTTCTTTACCGGTACCGCTTTCTCCACGGATCAAAACCGTTGCATCCGAGGGTGCTACAAGTGAAAGCGTATCAAACAACTTCTGAATGGAATCGCTTTGTCCTATAATGCCGGCAAAATCATACTGGTTGTGCAAGCGGTTTTTCAGGGCCTTGTTTTCCTGCTCCAGTTGAAAATGCCGAAGCGCCTTTTTTACAAGAATTTTCAGTTCATCAATATCCAACGGTTTTGTCAGGTAATCATAGGCGCCGGATTTTAACGCTTCGACCGCAGTGTCCACAGAAGCGTAGGCGGTCATAATAATGACCGGTATACCGGGACTGATCTGCCTGATCTGCTGGAGGGCTTCAATGCCGCCCATCCGGTTCATACGGATATCCATGAGGATCAGGTCGTAAAATTGCCGTGTAACCGAGGAAACAGCCTGAAGCCCGTCCGAGGCATGGGAAATACGGTATCCTTCGGCGTCAAGGACGGCTTCAAGCATTTGTCGGTGGGGCATGTGATCATCAACAACGAGAATCTCGGGTTTCATATCGACTCTTTTTTTATGCGTTTTGGCGCCGTAACTGAACACTATAATAAGGGCAGTTCATGAAACGGGCAACCTGACAGAGAACATGCACCCCACTTCTTTCCCGGGAGCCGGACTTGCCACATGAATACCCCCCCCGTGATTTTCAACGATTTTACGCACAATGGCAAGGCCAAGGCCGGTTCCTTTTTCACGGGTTGTAAAAAACGGGTCAAATATTTTTCCGATGTCATCTTTGTCGATCCCGGCGCCGTCATCTTCAATCTCAAAAACAACAAATCGGCCATCGCCGGACAATCGCACCCCGGCGTTCACATGGCCTTTGTCCTCTACGGACTGAAGCGCGTTGAGCAGCAGGTTCAAAAGAACCTGGGTCATCAGGTTGGCATCGATGCGGATCGGCTGACAACAGTCTTCACCGTAAAGACGGATATCGATACCGCGATCTTTTGCGTCGATCATTATCAGCTGCACAGCATGAGACAAAAGTTCATGGGGATCGGTTAAAACGGGCTCAATTTCCAGCGGCCGGGCAAAGTTGAGCAGATCGGTGATCACGCGGTTCATTCGATCGACTTCGCGGATCATGATCATCGCATATTCGTGTTCTTTTTTTCGGTCTTTCAGCGCCTGGCCCAAAAATTGGGCAAATCCCCGTATAGAACTCAATGGGTTTCTGATTTCATGCGCCACGGCCGCCGCCATTCTGCCAAGTGCAGCCAGTTTTTCAGTGTTCCGGATTTTATCCTCAAGGCGTTTGATTTCTCTTAAATCACGCAATATGATAACAGCACCATCACATTTGTTCATGCTTGAAAGAATCGGCGTGCCGCTGACGGCAACGGGGATTTTTTGTCCATTTTCATGGAGGATCTCGATTTCCCGGTCCATCACTGTTTTCCTTGAAGACAGTGTTTCGGAAATGCCGGCAGCATCGAGATCAATAAATCGATTAAGGTGTATGTTTTGCTTCTGATCCGGTTGCAGCCCTAACAGATAAATTCCCTGGTTGTTTGAAGAAATGACTTTTCCCTGTAAATCGATACTCAGCAGGCCGTTGGCCATATTTTCCACAACCTGTCGGGTATATTCCTGATTTTCTTTTAAATCCCGGTTGGCCTGATGATACCGGTTGATGACGAACATGAAAAAAATGGAGCCGAGTGCAAGCGCGGCCAGAATGGAAACCATTATGACGGCATGGCGTAAATCTTCCTGTCTTGCCGTTTCAAACGTATGCATCTCCATTCCTACGACGATTACAGCCTGCCGGTTCGGCACCGAAGGGCCGGCAGTGGATATGTTTTTCAGAAAAATTTTCCTGCCGATTTCATAGACTGGCATGCGGCCGTTTTGAAAAGTTCGGATACGCCCCTCCGGCATGCTATTTGTTTCATCGCCGGGGTGCCACACGCCGTATATATTTTTTTCGTAGTGCTTTGAATGATACAAGAGGACATTATTGTCATCGGCGATATAGACATAAGTGACGGCCTTATTGTTGCCGGTGCTATTGACCAATCGCAGCAAAACTTCTTCTTTGTCGGCTTGTTCGGGAATGGCAAGGATGGTTGTTCCAAGGACGTCGGCAATGGCGATACCCTGCTGATGAACCGATCGCAGGGCGTTATTTCTTGCACGATCAAGATTCCAGTATGTGGAAAAGCCGATAAAGATAAGCAGAAATAAGACGACCGCCACAATTATGAGGGCCGGCAGATAAAGACTCCTGGATTTAAGAATATTCAAAACCATTATAATTCGAGCCTTAATGAATCGGCTTTCCCGGCTGGGAACGCCTGCTATTTGACGGCAACGCCGGATATATGAAAATTGTTTTTTACGGATCCGTAAATACGGGTCAGCATCGGGTCTGCGGCCTTTAGCCCGAAGGCAAACAGGTGTTTTTTAATCATAGAAAACATCCGTATAATTTGGGATTCTAAAATAGAATATGTACACATGCTGCGCAAAAATTACGCATGTTGATATGATCAATTGTTTCCGCAGGGTTTTTCCCTGCCGGAGAAGGAACTGCATTTGTGAAAATTCCCCGGCAGGGAACATGATACTATCAAATGTTCATCCGATAATGTATAATTATCGGCGTATTAATGACAGCTCCCTTTGTCTTTTTTATCGTTATCGTCATCATCATCATGCCCGTCATGGCGTGACTGCCATGTCAAGGCGTCGACGTCAACAGTCTCCGCCGGATTGTCCTCGGCAAACACCGGATTGTATGATTCGCTGACAGTAAAAAGGCCTGCCACCATTACAAAGACTGCTGCGAAAAGAAGATATTTCAATTTTGTCAGGGTTTTTCCGATGATACGCATGGGGTCTCCTTGTATAATAATTGGTTTGTATTTTTATTTGCCGGCCGGGCAAATAACCGATTGTTTTTATCGGTATGATGAATAAAATTAATGCATATTGGATGCCAGAAAAAGAATATTTTTCCATCAAGTGCGTAAAGGGCTTGATTTATGTATTTTTAGAATGCGTTTATAGCGTTTTCCGGTTTTATAAAATTTATTTTCCACCTGTGTGAAGAAGATCGAACGGGGTCAGGGGAAAACCCGGCTATTTCATCCTACTTCTTACCTCCCCGCACCCCGGCATAGTGTCCGGCAAGTAAGGATTGCGGATGTCCGGGACGTTGCTTATCCAGTGGCCGCCTTCGTTACCAAAGGCCATGGGGCAGTACTGATGATAAAAATCGTCTTCAGCGCCCAGGGACATGACCGCATTGATCAGAATGTCGCTTAAAAACCGGAGTTCGCCGCGGAATTGATCAAGGTCGCCGGCATCCAGCATCGCCGTCCCATGGGATTCGATGCTGCCGTAATAATCCATCCATGCCATGTGGGCATCGCCTGTCATGCGATGCTGCCCGATGGACTGGAGGCTTTCCATGAAATTTTCCCCCGTATCCATGGCCGTTTCAAAATCCGATTCAACCAGGGCGTCTTTTACCGTGATATATGCATGAACCATATGGGTAAACTCGTTCCTGAAATCCGCGTCCACCTCATGCCGCAGGTCCGTCGGGTCGGGTTCTTCCATGACCATTTCCTCGTGATCACGGTTCATTTCAATTGTCCGGGCGCCGATTTCCCGGTTGCTTTTTCGCACCGCGTCTGCAACCTTTAAAATGGAAACGCCGGCTTCGACCATGGCATCAGGGTCGATGTCGACCTGGTATTCCCTGACATGCCCCCCGATGCTGGCGACCTCTGCCACGCCCTTTACGGATGAAAGGGCGTATTGAACCTGGAAGTCCTGGATTGTACGAAGTTCGTGGGGGTCCCATCCGCCGGTTGCGTTGCCGTCGGGATCCTTTCCTTCCAGGGTGTACCAGAAAATTTGTCCAAGCGCGGTGGCATCCGGTCCGAGCGCCGGTTGTACGCCTTCCGGCAAAAGACCACTGGGCAGGGCGTTCAGCTTTTCGAGGATTCGTGCACGGCTCCAATAAAATTTGACATCATCTTCAAATATGATGTTGATACTTGAAAAACCGAACATGGAGTTGCTGCGGATCGTCCTTACGCCGGAAATACCGAGCAGTTCCGTGGTCAGCGGGTAGGTGATCTGATCTTCTATATCCTGAGGAGACTGTCCTTCCCACCCGGTAAAAACGATCTGCTGGTTATCGCCGATATCGGGTATTGCATCGACGGGCACCGGATCGCGCGGAAGAAGGGGTATATCCCAGTCAAACGGTGCAGTTGCAATTCCCCATCCGGCCAAAGCAAGGAAGAAAAGAACAGCGATGAGCTTGTTTTCAAGAAAAAACCGGATTATGCGATTGATAATAATGGCTTATTTCCTTTGTTTTGTGGTTTATGATGGTGATATCAAGGCTGCCGAAAAAGGGGTAATTCACGTCTTCAGGCTGCAGCGATAAAAAAGGAAAACGGCAATAATAAATTTTTTTCTTGAAAAGAGGTTGTGCAAATCATATGCCGAACAAGTTGATTTATGAAAATCTGTGTGATTGCGTTAAGAAAAACAACTATACGGGATTTGTCCTGTCGTCGCAGTGCGCAATTTTTTCGCATCCAACATTTGACAGTGTGAAATTTTTTTCCAGCAAACAAAATAGATTACTGAAGTTTCCCGTTTTTTAGACTTCGGCGTGGCGTGGCAAGCGGCTTGGAAGTAAAAAAATAATAAATTTAGTATGTTGTCAAAAATAGTGTCCTTGACAACGCCCCGTACAGACGGCGGGGATGGTGAGGAGTGAGGTTGCCAAAAATCGTTTCAGTGTAAACATTTTAAATTATGAGATATATTCTCGAATTTAAACTGCGGTAACACAAAAAACGATACTAAATTCTGCCATCACTGCATTAATGCGGTTGGCGGCAGGATCAAAAACAGGAAACTTCAGTATCTTTGATGGGTTCCTGTTTTCAAGGCTTTACCCGGTTTTCCGGGCAGGCGACAGGGCTGAGGGCAGTGCAAAAACACATTTTGTTTACGATTTTAATCGCGGTATTCATCGTTTTCATGGGGATGGGCATCATCGTGCCCATATTGCCCATATATGCCACCGAACTCGGGGCCACCGGATTCGCCCTGGGCGTCATTATCGCCGCATTCGCTTTGAGCGGGGGGCTGCTGCAGCCGTTTGTGGGTCATTTTTCCGACCGTTACGGCAAAAAGGGTTTTTTCGTCGCGGGGCTTTTCATGTTCAGCCTCACCGGCTACGCCTATACCTTTGCCGGATCTGTTTCGGACCTGGTTCTGATCCGCATTTTCCACGGGGCCGGGTCCGCCATGGTCGTCCCCATCGCCATGGCCTACATCGGTGAGCTCACCGGCGGCAAGGC
>SLGU01000234.1 GCA_007136525.1 Desulfobacteraceae bacterium
AAGATTCGAACTTGCGACCTACGGATTCGTAGTCCGGCACTCTATCCAGCTGAGCTACGGGCGCTTGCAAAACGTCTGCTTTTATACGCCAAGCGGTTGGCTGTGTCAATAATAACTTTCAGCGTCAATTTTGGGATACCTCTCAATATGTCCATGATACGCGAACACCCATATTTTTTTGCAGCTTGACATCCCGGTTTAATCGTGCCATTTTTAAAAGACCTCAGTGCTAAGCTGACTTTTTCAGCATTAAAAGCATACTTCAGTATCATATCACGACAGACCTTATAAAATCCGCCTTTCCCAAAAGAGGTTTTCCCCCATGAATTATTTCATCACAGGCGTCACCGGAACTGTTGTTCCTGTAATTGTTGAAGAATTAATGAGAAAAGATCCGGACCCGCATTTTTATTTCGCTATCCGTCGCGGCAAGAGCAATATGGACATTTCCGAGAGATTCAAGGCGGTGGTAAGTTCCCTTGATTTGAGCGATACATTGAAGGCGCGGTGCATTCGTCGTTCCAAACCGGTTGAAATCGATGTGGAACAGGAAAACATGGGCATTGATCCGTCCGTTTACCAGGAATTGACTGAAAACGTTGACAAAATCCTTCATGGCGCCGCAGATGTCCGCTTTGACCAGCCTTACGAATCCATCCGGATTTCAAATGTTTTGTTTTCAGAGAAAATGTATGATCTGTTTTGCGCGATTAAAACGCATCGCAGCGCCTCAGGGCAAAGCCCGGCAACGCTTTATTATATTTCCACGGGTTACGCTTACGGCATCTATAAAAAACCGATACCCGAGGATTACCCGGATTTCAAACCGGGAAAACCGGACAATACCTACGCGCAGACCAAGGCCGAGGCAAAAAAATTCCTCCTGGACAAAATAACAGGACGTGATGACCGCATTGTTATTTTTGAGCCGACCATTATCGGGGGCTCCGCCCGCACAGGCAGAACACGGGTGTACAACCTTCATTATGTCATCATGATGCTGGGGTATATGGGCAAATTGCCGTTTTTGACGGAGCCGGACAACCGGCCGGATATCATTCCGGTGGACTGGGTGGCAGCGGTGATTTCTGACATTATGACAAAGGGCCAGTTTCATCAGGGCGCCCTGAGGCTTTCCATCGGGGACCGCGGCGCAACGATCCGGTATATGCACGACGTGGGCTATGATTATTACACGGCCAAAGATCCGGTTCCCGGTCATGTGATTCCGAAAATCCGTTTTGTACCGCGCTGGTTCTTTCTGACCATGATCCGGATCCAGAAGGGTTGGTACCAGGGGCTTTACCTCGTGACCGGCATGCGTCGCTACAGGAAAATTATTAAGGGTATCAGCCTGCTGGAAGGTTATTTCCCCTATATTACCGGTTACAAGGTCTTTGAAAATCATAAAAGCACGGCCTTGATCAAAAAGTATACTGATTGCGGTCCTGCACCCTGTCTGCATGAAATCCGGGATGAAGACGGAAAGATCGTAGAGAAGGGTTATTTCCGAAGAATTCTTGCAGACACCCTGGAAACCGGCTGGGGCGGGATGATCGATTTCGAGCGCTTAAAAAAGCATGAGGCGTTCAGCACTGAAAAGAACCCCAAAAAAGCCTTCGGCACCCTTAAAAAATAACCAATCATAACGATTTCGACCTTTTGTCCGAAATGCACGATACTTACATGAACCGGGCTTTAGCCATGGCCCGGTTCGCCTATAAAGCCGGTGAAGTGCCGGTGGGCGCCGTCCTGGTGAATGAAGACGGGGCCATCCTTGCCGAAAGTTATAATCAGACGATCGGATTGTGCGACCCGTGCGCCCATGCGGAAATCCTTGCCATCCGTCATACTGCAGCTCAATTGGGAAACTATCGCTTGTTAAATACAACCCTGTATGCTACGGTCGAGCCTTGCGCCATGTGCATGGGAGCTGCCGTCCATGCCAGGGTAAAACAAGTGGTTTTCGGCGTTCATGATCCCAAGTGGGGTGCGGCCGGATCATTGTTTGATTTTTCGAAAAAAGGTCTGTTCAACCATCATATTGAAGTTGTAAGCGGTATCTGTGAAGACGCATGCAGAAAGCTGATGGTTGAATTTTTTCAGGAGAAGCGGTATCAGCCACCGCTTTGATAAAAATGATTTCTGAGTGGATAAGGAGCTGAAATTGTCGAATCTCGTAATCGTTGGAACCCAGTGGGGGGATGAAGGCAAAGGTAAAATTGTCGATTTACTGGCACAATATTCGGACCTGGTGGTGCGGTTCCAGGGTGGGAACAATGCGGGCCACACCATGGTCGTCAACGGCGAGCAGTTCATCAGCCACCTCGTCCCCTCGGGCATTCTTCAGGGAAAAATATGCATCATTGGCAACGGCATGGTCGTTGACCCCGGTGTACTGATCAGTGAAATTGACTACCTCATGGAAAAGGGCGTTCAAATCGATCAGGAGACGCTTTTCATCAGCCAGAAGGCCCATGTCATCATGCCGTATCACAAGGCCATAGACGCCGCCCGCGAAGGCTGCGACAAATCTACGAAAATCGGAACAACGGGCCGCGGCATCGGCCCCTGCTACGAAGACAAGGCCGCGCGCCGGGGCATCCGGTTTGTGGACCTGCTTGATGAGAATTTTGAACAAAACGTCCGTTCGGTTACCGAAGAAAAAAATTTCTATCTGAAATCCTTTCACGGCCTGGATACCGTCGACGCAGACCAACTCGTCAAGGAGTATGATGCCTACCGGATAAGGCTCGCCCCATACGTAACCGACATTTCCGTGCTGATTGACAACGCGGTCCGGAAGGGCAGCAATATTTTGTTTGAAGGGGCCCAGGGAACCCACCTGGATATTGATCACGGCACCTATCCGTTCGTGACTTCCTCCAGCACCATCTCCGGCAATGCCTGCTGCGGCAGCGGCATCGGCCCGAAACGCATTGACAGTGTTATCGGTATTGTCAAGGCCTACACCACACGGGTCGGCGAGGGGCCTTTTCCGACCGAACTGTTTGATGACACGGGTGATTACCTGCAGAAAAAGGGGGCTGAATTCGGCGCCACAACCGGCCGGAAACGGCGCTGCGGATGGATCGACATGGTCATGATCAATAATGCCGTCATGCTCAACAGCCTCACCGGGATCGCACTCACCAAGCTCGATGTGCTGGGGGGCCTTGATGAAATAAAAATATGCACCCGTTACACCTATCGAGGGGAGCGCATTGATCATTTTCCGGTAAACCTGAACGTTCTTGCCGAATGCGAACCTGTTTTTGAAAGCGTTGCCGGCTGGAAGGAAGATATTTCTTCTGTGCGTCATTTTGAAGATCTTCCTGAAAACACCCGGAATTATCTTAAACGGATTGAAGCGCTGGCGGAAACGCCGATCGATATCCTGTCTGTCGGGCCTGGCAGGGAAGAAACCATCGTATTGAACAATCCGTTCTGGTAAAATCCAGCGGTGTGCTGAAAAATTCAGGCTTTGCACCAGTTTTTGGTTGACAATCAAACAAGACTTAAATACAAAACACATCAACTGTCGGGACGTGGCTCAGTCTGGTAGAGCACAGCGTTCGGGACGCTGGGGTCGCAGGTTCAAATCCTGCCGTCCCGACCAAATTTTTAATTAAAACCCGAAAAATCCTTATCCATATTCTCGCGCATTTATTCTTTTTTCCCGCCCGTTTGCCGTATACTGATCACTGTCCCGCGTTTACACAATTCAAAATTGTCTTTCGGCCCAATCTTTTTGTTGGGATAATCGAAATCGCTATCGGTATCGCAGCTACGACCCGGAAGGCAGACTGAAAGTCTGTCTCCTGGGGGGTTTGGCATCGAAAGCGAATTTTGAGATGGGTTTTAGTGCTGTATCAGGCGGAACAAGGACTTGATATCCGCGGCTGAAATAAGGATTTTCTAAAATATTTGACATAAATTATGTTTTTTGTAATAAACAATGATCAAGGATGCATTCACATGAAATACAGACAACCCTTCAAGCGCTGGACAGCCATGTACGAAATCAAAATCGACAAAAATAAAAACCGGTTATACCTTACATTCGGCAACATTGAGGATGAAGCGGAAATGCAGGAAATTGTAAGTGAAATCCGAAAGGAAAGCAAAAAACTGAAAAAAGGGTTTACCTGCCTAACCGATCTTCGCAGATATGATCCTGTTGAGGGCATATATGAAAAATATATCCGGGAGGTACAGGAGCATCTGCTCGCGGCGGGAATGTCCAAAGTGGCCCGTGTCCGCCGGCCCATGGGCTCGATTGCCCATTTCCAGTTCGACAACGTTTCCTATGAAGTGGGGTACCACGCCCCCAATGTGACCACACTGGAAGAAGGGGAAGCAATTCTTGACCAGGAGACCTCCTGATTTTACTAAATGAATGCACCCCGGTTGAAAAAAAAACACTTGATCATCGCCGCATATTTATTTATGTTTTAAAAATATTGTATCTTTAAAAAAACCAATTCTGCTTGCCGTCAGGAACAGCGTCAGCTTTAAAAAGAGTATAGCCTTGTATTCTTCAACTGCTTATCCTTCCATAAAAATCAGGTGCCCGCATTATTCCGCTGTTTTTTCTTACTGTCATCTGCCAACGTGTAAAACCGCTGGTAAACCTGTCGTTTACACGACTTCTTTTAAGGAGAAATCCGATTGCATTCAATAACCATTTTTAAATACATGCCTGTTAAAACTTTGTCACTGCTTGTTTCAACATTTGTCCTGTTTGTTTCCGCAGCAACAGCTTCAGACGCTTTGCCGCTTCATGAGGCTTCCGGTGCGTCAAAAACCATCGAAACCCTTGATTATGTGGCCATCGTTAATAACAAGAAGATCCCCATGGAAGAATTTCAATTGAACGTCGACATGGTCAAAAACAGCTATCATGAAATGGGTTTCCGATTGGAGGATCAGCAGCTCGATGAGCTGAAGAAAATCATTCTTGAATCCCTCATTGAAAAGGAACTTCTCCTGCAGGAAAGCGGAACCATGGGTATTGAAATCGACCCGGCGGCTATTGAAACTGAAATTGACACGATCATGGATAATTTTCCCGACGCCGCAGGGTTTGAGCAAAGAATCACGGAAATGGGCTATACCCTTGATTTCCTGAGGCGTGAAATCGGCAGCAACATGACCATTGAAGCACTGATCGATCAGGAGTTGGCATCAAAGGTGAATGTATCCGATGAGGAGGTGGAATCCTTTTACGATTCCAAAATTGAAAGTTTCAGGGTTCCGGAGCAAATAAAAGCCAGGCACATTCTTATCCGGCATGAATCCGGCGGGAAGGAAAAAATCGAGGAGATCAGGCAGGCGATCAACGATGGCGAAGATTTTGAGGAGCTGGCAAGCATGCATTCCGATTGTCCAAGCGGACAGAACGGCGGTGATCTTGGCTATTTCAGCAGGGGACAGATGGTTGAGCCCTTTGAAAAAGCCGCCTTTGCGCTTGAGATCGGCGAAGTCAGCGATATTGTTGAAACCCGGTTTGGTTTTCATATAATAAAGGTTGAAGATCACCAGGCAGAAGAAATCAAAATCCTTGAAGACGTTAAAGACGAAATCAAAGATGAAATCAAGCGACAAGAGGTTGCAAGCCGGTTGCAACCTTATATAGAGTCCTTAAAACAGAAATACGCTGTTGAAATCATGCTCCCGGAAGCGCAATAGGGCACCAGGGGGTAACATGGCTGGAAACGTTAAAGCCGCAGTTTGTCGAATGTATTAAAAACAAGAGGAGGTCAGTTTTGGCAAACGGAACAGTCAAGTGGTTCAATGACAAAAAAGGGTATGGTTTTATCCGGCAGGAAGAAGGACGTGAGGTTTTTGTTCATTATTCATCCATCAACCAACCCGGGTTTAAAACGCTTTCTGAGGGCGAGACCGTATCGTTTGAAATCGAAGAAAGTCAACGCGGGCCGGTAGCAAAAAATGTGAGCAAAGCCCAGGTCGCCGACCTGACATAATCTGGCGGCCAATCCTTCTCAATCTGCCTCACACGCATTCGGATAGACGTAACAGATATGCCACTCTAATGACTTTTGAGTCGGCCTCACACTATTTTTACGTCTTTTCGGTTTTCCATGACGGCTTCGTAAAAAGTCCAATATCTGCGTTGTGAGCAATCTTTGAAGAATCTCACGTACACATAACTACTATCAATTCTTCAAAAATTGCGCGCGCCTGGATCTTGAACTTTTTTCTTTGCCGTCCCAAAGTGACTTTTTACGAATGCGTCAATCATGATTGAAAAACAGAAAATAAAAATAATCAGGAGTATTTGATGAAACAATCGATGATCAGGTCGACAGGGCGATACCTGCCCGATCGTGTCGTTACAAACGATGATTTGACACACTGGATGGACACATCCGACGAGTGGATTCAACAACGAACCGGAATCCAGGAGCGACGATGGATTGATGAAGCAGGTGAGGTCGGGGCATCGGACCTTGGCCTGGAGGCCGCCAGAATCGCCTTGGACCGGGCCGGTTGGGCACCTGAAGACCTTGACATGATAATTTTTGCCACACTGAGCCCTGATTTATTTTTTCCAGGGTCGGGCTGCCTTCTTCAGCACAAGCTTGGCCTGAAAGACACGCCTGCCCTGGATATCCGGCAGCAGTGCACGGGCTTTCTTTACGGCATGATGACCGCCGATGCCTACATAAAAAGCGGATATGCGAACAAGGTGCTTTTTGTCGGCTCGGAAGTGCATTCCACGGGTCTGGACCTTTCAACCAAAGGCAGGGATGTGACCGTTATTTTTGGCGATGGTGCCGGCGCCATCTGTCTTGAGGGAGAAGAAACAAACGAAAAAACGGGTCTACTGGCGTGTTCGGTGCATGCCCAGGGAAAATATGCCGATGCACTTATGGTAGAAGCGCCGTCATCCCGACTCAATCCCCGCATTACCACCGGGATGATTGAAGAAGGACGGCATTATCCCTCCATGGACGGCCGCAACGTGTTTAAACTCGCCATCACCCGGTTACCCCAGGTGTCAAAGGTCGTTCTGGAGAAGGCAGGCCTTGGCATTGACGATATCGATCTGGTCATTCCCCACCAGGCAAACCTGCGGATCAACCAGGTGTTTCAGCAATCCATGGGCATCGATGAAAAAAAGATGTTCCACAACATCCAGCGATACGGCAATACCACCGCCGGAAGCATTCCCATTGCCATTGACGAGGCCATCGAGATGGGGCTTATCGGAAAGGGGAGCAAAGTGCTGTTTGCGGCATTGGGTGCCGGCTTGACGTGGGGTGCAATGATTTATCAGTTTTGATGGGATTAGGGGGCAGGCCGGAAGTCTCTTACCTGGAGTTTGGTAGGCAGTTGAGTGTCGTCCCTTCAGGACTCTGTTTTTTAATATCCATGCCCATACCGGTGGTTGAAACCACCGGCTAAATTCTATATCCCCTCCGGGGAATAAAGATTTAAAGCTGAAAATGAACCTACTCCAGCCAATACCAAGGCTAAATTCTATATCCCCTCCGGGGAATAAAAATACTCAAATAATCAAACGCCAGGGGGACAGAATTAAATTCTGTCCCCGACCAAGTCATAGGCCATGCGATGCAAGGCCACGCTATAACCCATTTCAAA
>SLGU01000065.1 GCA_007136525.1 Desulfobacteraceae bacterium
CCCGCAAGCAGCTGAAAGATTACACGGCGCTTCTGGAGCGCGACAAAACCATAACGACGCGGGAACTGGTCAAAAGCATCAATTTCCAGCGCAAGCTGATTGAAAGCTCCATGGACGCCATCCTGGCCTGTGATACCGGCGGGCGCATCATCATGGCCAACCCGAGCATGTCGCAGTTGTCCGGTATTGAAAGGGGTGCACTGGTCAGGGAAACTACCATGGGGCAACTGTTTTCTGAAGACGAAATCAAGCGGATGGCCCTGGAACTGGACAGTGAGCGACTGGGTGGGAAAAACAGGCTGTCGTTATTCGAAACCACGATCTTTGACCGCGGCGGCAAGCGCATTCCCGTCCAGGTGTCTGCCATCCGGCTGTTTGAAGATGACCAGCAGGAGGGGCTTGTTCTGTTTATACGGGATTTAAGGGATTTTTACCGCCTGGAAAGGGCCATGGAAGACCAGGCCCGGATACTCCACCAGGACAAGATGATTTCGCTGGGCCGGCTTGCAGCCAGCGTTGTACATGAGATCAACAATCCCATGTCGGGCATTCTGAATTATGTCAGGCTCATGAAGCGGACGCTGGACAAGGGCAGCATGGACAGCGCACGGTTGGACAAGTTTGCCCGTTACCTGGACATCGTAGACCGTGAAATCAGCCGATGCTCCTATATTACCGGGAATTTGCTGGCGTATACCCGCAAATCCCCCCCCGCCTTTGAAACCATTTCCATCGCTGATCTCCTGGACCGGTGCATCCTGCTTTGCTCCCACAAACTCGAGCTTCAGAAGATCGAGCTGAAAACAGAAATTCCCAAAGACCTGCCCGGGGTCAGGGGGGATTTCAACCAGTTGCAGCAATGCGTCCTCAACCTGATTTTCAACGCTATCGATGCCATGCCGCGGGGGGGGCGTCTCACGCTGCGCTCAGGGGTTGATGAACAGGCGGGCGGGACCTTTCTGGACGTTGAAGACACCGGGACCGGCATTCGAGATGAAGACCTGCCGCGCATTTTCGAGCCGTTTTTTACGACAAAGCAGGAAGGATACGGCGTCGGCCTCGGCCTGTCAACGGTCAAGGAGGTCATGCAGCGCCACGGCGGTGACGTCCGGGTAAAGGCGACGGGCAGCGGCGCCACCACTTTCCGGATGGCGCTGCCCGCGGCTGACGGCTGACCCGAATGGCCGGGAAGGGGGCGGTGTCAGTTCTCCACCACGTCACGGTTCACGGCCACATGATAGCGCTTGATCCGGTTCCATACCGTGACCCGTGAAACCCCCAGGATTTCTGCAGCCCGTGACTGGTTTCCCCCGGCTTCCCGGAGCGCATCGATCAATTGCTGTTTTTTTTCCTCGTCCCGGCTCAGGATCGTTTTTTCAACCCCGCCTTTCCGGGCTGTTTTATGCTGCCCGATATCCGGGGGCAGGTGCTCCGGACGGATCAGGGAATTATCGCAGGTGACAAAAGCATATTCGAACGCGCTTTTCAGCTCCCGGACATTGCCGGGCCATGAATAGTGGATGATCGCTTCCATGGCCGCATTGGAGATGCCATCCACGGGCTTGTCGCTTTTGAGACGGTTGCGGTGGAAAAAGGCGTCGGCCAGCAGGGAGATGTCACCCCCCCGTTTTCTCAGCGGCGGGACCCAGATGGGGATCACGTTGATCCGGTAAAACAGATCATCCCTGAACCGACCCGCTTCCATCAGCTTCTGCAAATCGCGATTGGTGGCGGTGATAATCCGTACATCGATTTTAAGCGGCTGGTTGTCCCCCACGCGTTCGATGACCTGGTCTTCCAGAACCCGGAGCAGCTTGACTTGGGTCGACAATGGCAGATCGCCGATTTCATCCAGAAAAATGGTGCCGTTTCTGGCGGCTTCGAACCGCCCGGTCCGGTCCTGGTAAGCGCCCGTAAACGCGCCTTTCCGGTGACCGAACAACTCGCTTTCCAGCAGGGAGTCGTTCAGGGCGGCGCAGTTGACCTTGACGTAAGGATATGCGCTGCGACTGCTGATGGTATGAATCGCCTGGGCGACCAGCTCCTTGCCTGTGCCGCTTTCTCCGAAAATGATCACGGGGGCGTCGGAACGGGCCGCGTTTTCGATCAGCTCGTATACCTGCTGCATGGGGAGCGAGCTGCCCAGAAGGCCGTGAAAGCTGTTTTCCGAGCGCAGTTCGCTGCGAAGGGCGCTGATCTGGGTTTCCTTTTCGTTGAGCTCGGTGATGTCGGTAATGGTTTCGACCGCACCGATGACGTGTCCGTCGCCGTCTCTCAGAAGCGATGCGTTTTTGAGCACGGGAATGATTTCGGCGTCTTTTCTCTGGATCACCGCTTCACGCATGTTCAGAAAGCCGGTTTTGAACAGGTTGCACCAGTGCTCCCCGTTTTTTTCGAGCACCACGTCGCAGATGTTGCAGTTCAGAAAGGTGCAGGGCTTTCCCAACATGTCGTCCCTTTCATAGCCCGTTATTTCCGTCATGGCCCGGTTGACGGAAACGATGATACCTCTTTTATCAACGATCATCACGCCGTCCTTGATGGTATCCACGACAGTTTTCCAGTAAACGTTGAGGTCTTTTTCGTGCATGGACAATCCTTATATTGTTAAAAAATTAACACTTGTTAATTGTTAAGTTTAAACACTTTAACAATATAACGCACCCCCATGCAACCAAAAAATGCGCTGTTCCGGTATTTTTTGAAGGGCCAGGAATTTGGCACCTGTATTGCAATGTAAGGGTTCAGTTATATCATTCCCGACCCCGTCAGCGTATAAGCGCGGCCGGGTGGCACAATATCCAAAAACACTCAGGAATCGATGCATTGACGCAACAGGCGGATCATACACTTGATTTAAGGGGCTTTATTCTGCCGATCGCCCTGCTGAAGGTCAGCCAGGTCTTTCGCGAGATTGCGCCGGATCAGACGCTTGAAATCATCTGCCATGATTCGGATACCAGCAGCGACCTGCTGAAAATCATCCCGGCATATTCCTGCGAATTGATCCGTCAGGAAGAAACCGGTAACGGGTGTTCGTTTCGGTTCCGAATGAAGAAAACAAATACGTAAGGAAGCTGAAATGAGTTTGAAAATCGGTTGCTATGTATGTCACTGCGGGATCAACATCGCCGGGAAAGTGCGTGTTGAAGATGTGGCCGCATTTGCCGCAACACTCAGATCCGTTGTCATCGCCCGGGACTACAAGTTCATGTGCTCCGACCCCGGCCAGGAAATGATCGAAAAGGACATCCATGAATACGGGCTGAACCGTGTGGTGGTGGCATCCTGCTCACCGCGTCTTCATGAAAAGACGTTCCAGGGCGTCTGCCAGCGCTCGGGTATCAATCCATATTATTTTCAGATGGCGTCCATCCGGGAGCACGTTTCCTGGGTCACCGCAAATGCGGACGACGCAACAAGAAAGGCCAAGACCCAGATCGCCGGTGCGGTCAACCGGGTGTGCCACCACGAGCAACTGGAAAAGCGGGAGGTATCCGTGCATCCGGATATCATGGTTGTCGGCGCCGGGATTGCAGGCATGCAGGCGGCCCTGGATATCGGGCGGGCCGGCAACAAGGTCTACCTGGTCGAAAAGGACCCGACCATCGGCGGGCACATGCTGCAGTTCGACAAGACGTTCCCGACACTGGACTGCGCCGCGTGCATCGGCACCCCGGTCATGGTGGAAGTGGGGCAGCAGTCCAACATCAACCTGATGACCTATTCCGAGGTGGTGGATGTCACCGGGTACATCGGGAACTATAATGTGACGGTGCACCGCAAGCCCCGCTATGTAACCGAAGGGGTGTGCACCGGATGCGGTGAATGCGAAAAGGTCTGTCCCATTGTCCGTCCCAGCGAATGGGACGTCGGCCTTAAGGAGCGCCACGCCATATACCGGTCGTTTCCCCAGGCGGTTCCCATCGCTTTCGTTATCGACAAGCGGGGGACCGCCCCGTGCAAAGCAACCTGCCCGGCCCATGTTTCCATTCAGGGGTATATCGCGTTGATGAATAATGGCAAATACAAAGAAGCGCTTGACCTGTTCCGGCAGGCGCACCCGTTCCCGGGGGTCTGCGGGCGGGTCTGCCATCATCCCTGCGAAGGCAACTGCACCAGAAATGACGTGGATCAGCCCCTGGCCATACGGGATCTGCATCGTTTCCTGGCGGACTGGGGAAGGGCGACCGATGCGGATGCACCGATAGAAAGCCCGACACCCGGCCATGAAAAAATCGCCATTATCGGGTCCGGGCCGGCAGGGCTTTCCGCCGCATATTTTCTTGCTTTGAAAGGATATGCGGTCACCATTTATGAAAAACTGCCCGTTGCCGGCGGTATGATGGCCGTGGGCATCCCCGAGTACCGGCTGCCCCGCGATATCCTGGCCCACGAGATCGCACAGATCGAAAAGCTCGGTGTTACGATCCAGACCAATACCGCCTTTGGAACGGATATTACATTGGAAAGCCTGAAAAATGATGGTTTCAAGGCTGTTTTCATGGCGGTGGGACTCCACGGTGGTCGAAAACTGGGCATTGAAAACGAAGATACCGCCGGCGTTCTCCAGGGTGTCAGTTTTCTGCGGGATGTGGCCATGGGAAAAGACGTGGCCATTGGAAAGGACGTGCTGGTGATCGGCGGCGGCAACGTGGCCGTGGATGTGGCGTTGAGTGCCAGGCGTACAGGGGCTGAAAACGTCACCATGATCTGCCTGGAAAAGCGCGGGGAAATGCCCGCGTGGGAACACGAGATACAGGACGCCATTGACGAGAAGATCCAAATTGTGAACAGCTTCGGCCCGAAATCCTTTTTTATTGACAAGCAGTCGGGCCGGGTTTCTGGCATCGAGTTCAAATCCTGCACAGCGGTGTTTGACGAGAACGGCCGGTTCAATCCCGCCTTTGACGAAAATGCTTGCCAACCCTATTTTGCCGATACGGTGATCATCGCCATCGGCCAGTCTGCTGATCTCGGTTTTGCAGCATCACAGGATATCGCCGTCTCTGGCCGGGGGGGGCTTACGGCCGACCCTGTGACCCTGCAGACACCTATTGAATGGGTGTTTGCCGGCGGGGATGCGCTTTACGGGCCGAAATCGGTGGTTGAAGCGGTGGCCTGCGGCAAGGAAGCCGCTGAAAGCATCTACCGGTTCATCAACGGAAAGGACCTCCATGAGGGGCGGGAAAAAACATGGGACTTTGCAAGGCCGGAAATACCGCCGGAAACCATTGAAGAGATAAGGATGGACCGTGTGCCGGTCAAATGCCTGGACCCGGAATCCAGAAAGGCCAACTTCTGCGAAGTCTATGAAGGATACACCGAAGACCAGGCCCGCAAGGAAGCTGCCCGGTGCCTGGAGTGCGGCGTCTGCTCCGAGTGCTACGAGTGCCTCAAGGCCTGCCAGCCCAATGCCATCAACCACGAAATGCAGGCCGAAGACCGTGAAATAAAGGTGGGCTCCATTATCCTCGCCACCGGGTTCGACCTCATGGACCCTGCCCCGCTGAAGCAGTACGGGTATGGCAAATACCCCAACGTGTTTACAAGCCTGGAGTTCGAGCGTCTCAACAACGCCACCGGCCCCACGGGCGGCCAGATTCTCATGAAAAATGAAAACGGGGCGTTTGAAGGAAAGCCGAAAAGCGTCGCCCTGATTCACTGCGTCGGGAGCCGGGACACCCATTACCATGAATACTGCTCCCGGGTCTGCTGCATGTACGCCCTGAAGTATTCCCACCTGATCAAGGAAAAGGTGGGCCACGACACCGAGGTCTATGATTTCTATATTGATATGCGGTGTTTCGGCAAGGGGTATGAAGAATTTTACCGCCGCTGCCAGGAGGAGGGCACCCAGTTCGTCCGCGGCAAGGTGGCCGAAATAACGGATAAAGCAAGACGTCCCGAAGAAGAAGGAAAACTCATTGCCATCGGCGAAGACACCCTGCTGGGCAGAAGAATCCGGGTCCCGGTGGACATGGTGGTGCTCTGCATGGCCATGGAGGCCCGTGAAAATGCCCATGACATCTGCCGCCTGTTCGGCGTCAGCCAGGGCAAGGATGGATTCTTCCTGGAAGAGCATCCCAAGCTGGGGCCGTTGAACACGTCCACGGACGGTGTTTTCCTGGCGGGTGCGTGCCAGTCTGCCAAGGATATCCCCGACACCACGGCACAGGCGAGCGGGGCCGCGGCTAAAGCGCTTTCATTGGCCCACAGGGGCGTGGTGGAGGTCCCGTCCGCCATTTCCTGGATCGACCCGGATATCTGCGCGGGGTGCCAGGTCTGCATCGGCCTTTGCGCGTACGGCGCCATTGAATTTGATACCCGGCGCGCCATCTCCGTTGTCAATGAAGCCCTTTGCAAGGGGTGCGGCTCCTGCTCAGGGTTCTGCCCGAGCAACGCGGCCCAGGTTCGCCACTTCAAGCCGGGCCAGCTGCTGGCCGAACTGGAGGGGATTATCGACACGATTCATCAGGTTGGTCTGTAGGCCGGTATATTTTGGATATCTTCAGCGGCCCGCTATAATCGAAATCGAAATCGAAATCGGGATCGAAATCGGTATCGAAAGAAAAGCACATGGCCTCTGTATTCGAAACGCTTTATTGCTGTGGTTTTTTAAAAGAAAGACGCCGTAATTTATGGCGTTGAGGAAATCGATTTCGATCCCGATTTCGATCCCGATTTCGATTTCGATTTCGATTTCGATTTTGAAGAAACCAAATCCCAACAAGCGGATGCACTGGACGCATATTTTTTGCGCCGGTGAGCATTGACGAAATATATAACACGGAAAACCGGAGGAGATGATCCATGGACGATTTTGAACCGACCATCATCGCTTTTGTCTGCAACTGGTGCACCTATACCGCGGCCGACCTGGCGGGGACGTCGCGGTTGTCATACCCGACCAATGTCCGGCTGATTCGCGTGATGTGTACGGGCATGGTGGATCCCAAGTATATTATCAAGGCTTTTCTGGAGGGCGCGGATGCCGTTCTGGTGAGCGGGTGCCACCCCGGCGATTGCCATTACATCAACGGCAATTACAAGGCCCGGCGGCGCATGAAGCTTTTGAAAGCCATTCTGCCCCAGTACGGTTTTGATGAAAAACGGCTCAAGCTGACCTGGATCGGTGCTTCCGACGGCATCCAGTTTGCCCGGACCATCAAGGAAATGGTGGCTGAAATCAAGGAACTCGGCCCCAATGAAGCCAAGCATGCCGCGGTTGTCTGAAACCCGGCTGTTTATAACTATTTGAATATCCTAAGGGAGGCACTTCATGGCAAAAACAGCTTTATGCGAAGTGGCGGATCAGAACCTGCAGGGGTCTCTTGCAGCGTTTTATAAATCGCTGCTGGCGTTGGATGACATCAGTGCCGTAATGGTTCCCATGCACCTTCCCGCAAAAGACATGGTGATGCAGACACTGGTGACCGATCCTGAAAAACTGGACGCGGTCGATCCGCTGGCCCCCGCGTTTCCGATGAATGCGGCACGCCTGGTATCCCGGCTCACCAAAAGGCCTGCCGGGGGAACCGTGGCGGTGGTGCTTCGCCCCTGTGAGATACGGGCGCTGATCGAG
>SLGU01000035.1 GCA_007136525.1 Desulfobacteraceae bacterium
ATACGCCTCACGTGGTGATTGTCTTACCGCTTGGATTCTGCCCGACATGGCCGGTTTCTCATAGGTCCCGCCCGAGATTTCAACCAGGTCGATCCCTTCTTCAGCCAGCAGCGCAACCACCTGCCCGGATTCCGCCTCGGAAAACCCGTCTTTCAGAAAATCCGATGAATTGAGCTTCACGCCAACGGGAAAAGACTTGCCCACGGCTTTTCGGATGGCGCGGTATATCTCCAGGATAAACCGCATCCGGTTTTCAAGGCTGCCGCCCCATTTGTCATCACGCTGGTTATGCCGGGGGGAAAGGAACTGGCTGACCAGGTAGCCGTGGGCGCCGTGGATCTGTACCCCGGTGAACCCTGCTTTTTTGACGGTTTTCGCTGCCGCTGCGAATTTTTCGATGAGGGTTTCGATTTCACCGGGTTCAAGGGCGCGCGGCGGGTTGAAAAACCGTGCAAGATCACCTGAAAACCCGATGGCCGAAGGCGCAACAGGCGTTTTGGCCAGGGTTTTGGGGATCTGCTTGCCCGGGTGGTTCAACTGGACCCAGAGGTGCGTGTTCTCAACGGTCCCGGCGTTATTTTTTGCTTGACATATCCAGGCGCGAGAACTATTTTACAAATTAATTGAATAATTGATTTGTAAGGGGGTCGATTTATGGAAGGCATGAAAAAAGACCGACGTTCCGGATATGAGCAGTTGGCCAGGGTTGGAAAGGCCCTCTCGAGCCCGGTACGGCTTGAAGTTCTTGATCTGCTGCGAAACGGTGAACGCACGGTGGAGTGCCTTGCAAATACGGCGAATCTTGGCGTTGCAAATGTTTCCAGGCATCTTCAGGTGCTTCGGGGCGCTGGTCTGGTTAAATCGGAGAAAAACGGCCTTTACGTGACCTATCAGATTGCAGACCCATGCGTCTGTGAATTTTTCATGGCCATGTGCCGGCTGGCTGAGGCACGGCTTGCCGAATTTGAAAAGATCGTAAAACAAATTTCGGCCTCAGATGGCGAAATGGCGCAGGTGGACTTGAAAGGGTTGATGCGGCGCGCCCGAAATAAGGAAGTTACCTTGATAGACGTCCGCCCCCGTGAGGAATACCAGGCGGGGCATATTCCCGGCGCGTTGTCCATTCCTGTTGCCGAAATAGAGCAGCATCTGGACTCACTCTCGTCAGAGAAAGAGATCGTCGCCTATTGCCGGGGGCCTTACTGCCTGCTGGCGACTGAAGCCGTGAAACTGCTGCGCAAAAAAGGGTTCAGGGCCAGGCGGATGAGAGAAGGTATCCATGAATGGCGGGCTTCCAGCATACCCGTTCCAACATGAGAATTGACAGTTTAAACCAGATGACAGGTAAGGAAGGATCAATGACCGTTACAACAGGCACCCAAAAGGGAATGAGTTGCAGCCAGGCGAAATCCATGTATCAAAACATCCGGAACACGACCCAGTTGTTCGGGGTCATCCTGGCGGCCCTTTTGCTAGGCATGGGCATCTATTATTTCAATATTCTTTTTGTCATCGGGGCGCTTGCAGCCGCTGTGTTCGCGGGAAGGGTTTTCTGCGGATGGGTATGCCCGAATGGGGCATGGCTGGATCACGTGGTAAAACGGTTTTCCCTGCACCGCAGAATGCCGGGTTTCCTCGTCAGCAGATGGTTCGGTTATAGTTTCACCATCATTTTCCTGGGCATTTTTGTATACCTGCGGGTTTTTATAACCGATTCACCATGGTTGTGGACGATTCCCATCGGCATGATGGCGGTGCAGATGACGCTGGGTACAATACTCGGGACCATTTACTATCCCAGGGGGTTTTGCGCTCATGTATGCCCATGGGGCATCCTGGCTTCGCTGCTGGGTCGCAGGGCGTCATACCAGATGACTGTTCATCCAAACTGCAAGGGTTGTCGAACCTGCACCGCCGCCTGTCCCCTGGGGGGTCTGCTTGAGCCGGTCATCGGGCAGGTTAAAGAAAGCAGGGGTGCTGCAGTGATTTCAGCGGACTGCATGCGCTGCATGAACTGCGCCGGTGCGTGTCCTGCAAATGCAATCCGGTTCGGACCGGTTGCGTCCGAGTTGCCGGTAGACAACGGAAGATAATCATCAATAATGATTTTTTATAATTGATAATCAAATGAAATGGAATCGGCGAACGCATTTTTAATCCGTTGAATTAAGGCGCTGTCGATGAATATACAATCCAAAAAAGTATTTGCCACGGTTGACTATGGTATGTGCAAACCAGGGCAATGTGATCCTGAAAGGGGTCTGTGCCATGCCGTACCGGCGTGTGAACACAAAGTGCTCAAGCAGATCGATGATGCCTTTGAGTCGCCGGTGATTTTTCAGGACCGGTGCATGGGGTGCTGGGACTGTATCGAGGCATGCCCGCTGGGTGCGATTCACATGCGGCAGGTTGCTTAAAACAAAGCATCAAGGCCCTGTTGTGCGGGATTCGGAATAAAATCAGCAGAAAACAGCAGTAATCGAAATCGAAATCGGGATCGCAATCGAAAGGAGATAGAACGCAGGGCAACCGAAATCCGGATTCTGATACGGGTTCTATTTCCCTGCTGTGGCATAATTCTCTGATTTAAATAATTTTGTTGACACAAAACATGGCAGTAATTACTTTGACCGGGCGTATTCTTTTACGCATTTTCAATAATTTCTGGAGGCAGGAAGGGAGTTGGGAAAATGAATAAATTTATTTCCAAGATCTTAATTGTTGTGGGGATTATACTAATTGCCGGGTTCGGTGGCGTTTATGCTGAAACCCTTCCTGAAGAAACCGATACTGAAATAATCCAGGCGCCTGAAGATGAAATTGCGCCTGAAACACCCGGATTGGAAGCCGTAGCGGAAGATCCCCGGGTTGATACGCTGGAAGCAGCGGTTCAGCGGGTGCTTGAAACACACCCTGAAATCAGGGCGGCAGCCTATGGCCGTCGTGCCAGGGACTGGGAGGTAGTGCAGTCAAGGGCTTCCTTTCTCCCGAGCTTGGACGGTTATGCGTCATGGGGCTACATGAAGCAGGACAGGCCCACCATCGAGGATGACGACTTCTGGCCCAGGCAGCATATGGTGAGCCTCCGCCAGAATGTTTTCAGGGGGGGATCGGATCTGGCCGACGTGAACCGGCAGAAGTCCCGGGTGGTGTCCCAGGCCTATCTGGTCCGTGGCACGTCCGATAATGTGGCCCTGCTGACTACCCGGGTCTACATGAATGTGCTTCGCAGTATGGCCCTTCATGAGTTGGCCAGGGAAAACCTCATCAACCATGAACGGATCGTTGACCAGCTGGAATTGCGGCTGGACTCCGGAGTGGATGCCCGGGCGGAAATGGACCAGGTAATGGGGCGTCTCGCCCTGGCAAAGTCAAATGTCGTGGTAACCACGGCCAACCTGCACGATGCCATTACCGATTTCCAGGCAGTTGTCGGCCTGCTCCCGGAAGATCTTGCTGCGGTGGCGCCGCTTGATTTCACCATGCCGGAGGCGCTTGCCGACGCGGAAACCCTTGCCCTGGAAAACCATCCCATCATCAAATCGGCCGAGGCGGATCTCGAGGCACGGCGGGCCCAGAATGACATTGCAAAAAGACGGCTGTCTCCAAGCGTTGATGTGTCCGCCGATTACAACTGGGACAAGGATGTGTGGCCGGTTGACGGAAAGCGGCACTATTTTTCGGCGGCCGCCACCGTGAGCATGAACTTTTTTGCAGGCGGACGTGATTCCGGACGGATCAGGGAGACCCTTTACCTGATAAAGGAGGCCGAGGAAATATTGGAGAATGCCCGGCGCCAGACCGCCCAGTCCATCCGTCTTTCCTGGGAAGCCAACCATGCGGCCCAAGATCGGGTCGTCTATCTCGAGGACTATGCCGAAGCGGCCGCTGCAACAGCCGGGGCCTTTTCTACCCAATGGAATATCGGCAGGCGGACCATGTTCGACCTGTTGGATACCCAGGCGGAAGCCATTAATGCCAGGTCTGATCTCATCCGTGCCCGTTACGATCTGATGTATTCTGAATTCAGGATTTTGCACAGTATGGGGACGCTGGTTCACGCACTTGGCCTGGAATGGCCCGAGGAAGGGCTTATCGATGAGAAGCAGAACGATATGCTGGCAAACGGCCGTGTCGAGGAGCCCGCTGACGAGGCAGACGAAGCGTTCTATCCGGAGGATGAGGCTGCTGATGAAAAAGACGTGATTGAGAAAGTCGATTCCGGACATGCGGCCTGACCGTTTAACCATAAATTGCCGTGCGGCTTCATTGGGCTGGTTTTTATTTCATGGCCCGGGTAATTTCCCGGCCAATCCGGCCCGAAAGCCGCATGGCATTATGATTTGCAGATGCTTTATGCCCTTGATTTTGGGAAAAGAAGGCCGCGGCGGTATTCCGCCGGGTGTATTTAAGGTTCGGCAGGGGCGGTTGCGAGGAGGATGATATCATCTCTGGTGCTCATGAAAAAACATCGGGAAATGCATCGAAACTGGCGGCCTTTGCCTGGTTTGTCAAAAAAATATGGCCTTGCTGCCTGATTCCTGCTTTTATCGGATCAGCAATCATTGCGGGTGCTTTGATGGATGGGGATTTCCGGATCGATCGGGAAGTCCTGAAGCAGGCTGAACACCAGTATGGAAAAGATGCGGTGGCCCGCCTCCTGGAATGGGAAGAGATGATCCGTTCAGCAAAGCGGGGCTGGTCGGATTATGAAAAACTGGAAAGTGTCAACCGGTTTTTCAACAGCAGGATTCGCTATGCAGAAGATATTGATGTTTGGGGGGTAGAGGATTACTGGGCTACCCCCTTCGAGTTTCTGAGCAAAAATGCGGGGGACTGCGAGGATTTTGCAATCGCCAAATATTTCACGCTCAAAGCGCTCGGCGTGAAAGAGGAAAGACTCAATATCATGTATGTCAAGGCGCTGCATCTTGGCATTGCTCACATGGTCCTGGCATATTACAGCACACCTGAAGCGGAACCCTTGATTCTGGACAACATCATTGACGACATCCTTCCCGGGTCGAAGCGGACCGACCTTTTGCCCGTTTTCGGCTTCAACGGCATCGGGTTATGGACGGCAAAGCAGCGGGCTCAGGGGGCGCTTCCCGCAAGAAGCGAACGCCTGAGACCCTGGCAGGAATTGCAGCGCAGAATGTCAGGGGATGTTCTGCCAAAATGAGGACGGAAACATGACGTTATATCGCCAGGTCATCATTTTCACCTTTGGACTGTTTCTCATACTCTTTATCGGCACATGGTTTGCCAAGCTGGAAACCACGCGTTCCTTCCTGCTGGATCAGCTCGAATCCCATGCCCAGGACACGGCAACATCCCTTGCGCTTTCCATCACACAGCACATGTCCCCCCGGGACATGGCAACCATTGAAAGCATGATCAATGCCGTATTTGACAGGGGCTATTACCACGCCGTCCGGTTGGCGGATGTGACCGGGGCCGTATTGGTAGACCGCAGCCTCGATGTCAATATCCAAGGCGTGCCATCTTTTTTTGTTCGCTGGGTGCAACTGGACACCCCCGATGCCACCGCCATGGTCATGGCCGGGTGGCACCAGGCGGGCTCCATTTATGTGAAAAGCCATCCCGGGTATGCCTACAGGACCCTCTGGGATGACGTGGTCAGAACGACACTCTGGTTTATTGCCTGCGGGATTTTTGTGCTCATTGCCGGGGGCTTTGGGCTGCGCCTGCTGCTCAGGCCGCTGGTCCGGATTGAGCGCCAGGCCGATGCGATCTGCCGGAAAGAATATGCAATACAGGAGCAGCTGCCCCGGACAAGGGAGTTCAGACGCGTGGTGGAGGCCATGAACCGCATGACCGTAAAGGTCAAGGAAATGTTCGACGAACAGGTGGTGCAGGCGGAAGGGCTTCGGGAACGCGCTTACAGTGATCCGGTAACGGGGCTGGGCAGCCGTCGCTATTTCGATATCCAGGTTGCGGCCCGGCTGGACCGCCGGGACAGCGCCACAAAAGGAATTTTACTCCTTGTCAGCCTGAACGACCTGGAAAGGTTGAACCTGGAGCAGGGCTTCCAGGCCGGTGACGAATTTTTGAAGCGCGTGGGCTTGCTGCTCCGGGAATTTACACGGGACCATGCGAGTTGTGCGCTCGCCCGTTTCACCGGCGGTGATTTCGGGGTTTTTCTGCCCGATGCGCCCCCATGGGATGCGGAAAAAATTGCCGGCGGCATAGCCGGGGAGCTGGCACGGCTTTCTTCTGAGCGTATTGCCGTTTCCGACAATATCGGCTATGTTGGGGCGGCTGCGTATGAAACTGCCGTGCCGCTTGGCCGCATGCTGTCGGAAGCCGATCTTGCCTTGAATATGGCGCGGCAGAAAGGGCCGAATGGATGGCATATCCGAACCATCACAGAAAAATCGGATATCATGCCGCTGGGAAAGCATCAGTGGAAGGCATTGCTGGAAAAGGCGATTGCCGAGCGGCGTTTCAGCCACGATTTTCAAACGGTGGTGAAAGCCGGGGACACAAGCCAACCTTTGCACCTGGAAGTCTTTTCCCGCTTCCTGCTTGAAGACGACAAGGTGCTGAGCGCCGGCATATTCATGCCGCTGGCCGAGCGCCTCAAACTCGTTTCAGCCATTGACCGGATTGCCATTGAAGCGGTGATGAAACTCGACCCCGGCCGCCTGCCGGTGGGCGTCATTGCCGTAAACGTTTCTCCGGCGTCCCTCCAGGATGTTGCGTTCAGGCAGTGGCTTCATTCCGCGCTCAAATCCCTGCCCGAAACGGCGCCGCGCATCATTTTCGAGTTTTCCGAATACAGCGCGGTCCAGAACCTGGATCTGCTGAAATCCGTCACGGCATTCATACGGGATTGCGGCCATGCCGTCGGGCTTGATCATTATGGCCAGAGCTTTTCGAATCTGGGGTATCTTCAGTCCATACGCCCGCACTACGTGAAGATTGATCGGGCTTATACCGGGGAGCTCAAGGAAAAGGGCAGTGACAGCCGTTTTTATATTGGCTCTTTATGCAGTGTCGCCCACAGCATAGACATCATGGTTGTTGCCGAGGGCGTGGAAACCGCTCAACAGTTGGAGATTCTGCGGGAACTGAAGGTTGATGCGATTCAGGGGTATGTCGTCGACCGGCCAAAACCGATTCAGGGTATGCTGAGGGAAGAATAGAAAATACAGGATTGTTCACAAAATATCATCGGCCATCAGTATGTCGGAATCGGCCGTTTTTCGCAGGCGCGCGCGCTCCTTCATTTTTTCCTGGGCGTGCTGCGGGAGTTCCGTGTAGAGAATGACTTTTTTCCGGATCAGCAGATCGATAAGGTCTTCAACCAGGCGGATCATCCCCTTGTCCGACA
>SLGU01000278.1 GCA_007136525.1 Desulfobacteraceae bacterium
AAAAACTTAGAAACGTTGTGCTGGTCGGGCACGGCGGTTCCGGTAAAACCTCCCTGGCGGAAGCGCTGCTGTTCAATGCGGGCGTTACCAACCGGTTCGGAAGTGTTGATGAAGGCAATGCTGTAATGGATTTCGAGCCGGAGGAGTTGAAGCGGCGGAACAGTATTTCATCGGCTTTTCACCAGTTTACCTGGAACAAGCATCCCGTGAATATCATCGACACCCCGGGGGATCAGAACTTTTTCTCGGACACCCGGTTGTGCATGCAGGCCGCAGACGGTGCCGCCGTCGTGATTGATGCCATCGACGGGGTCAAGGTTCAGACGGAGCAGGCATGGGAATTCGCCGATGAATACGATATGCCCCGGATCATCATTATCAATAAAGTCGACCGGGAGCGCGCTGATTTTTATAAAGCCTTTGAAGATGCCGCCAACCTGTTTACGCCAAAGCCGATTATCCTCCAGCTGCCCATCGGAAAAGAAATGGATTTTAAAGGCGTTGTGGACCTGGTGAACATGCAGGCCTATACCTACGAGGACGGCAAAGCGGTCAAGACCGACATCCCGGCGGACATGCAGGAGCAGGTGGAATCCGAGCGGGAGGCAATGATTGAAAACATCGCCGAGGCCGACGACTCCCTCGTGGAAAAATACCTGGAAGGAGAAGCCCTTTCACACGAAGAAATCATTGCAGCCCTTCGCAAGGGGACCATGGAAAAAACCTTTGTGCCCGTTGTCTGCGGGTCTGCAACATTGAACATCGGCATGGACCTGGTTGCCACGCTGATGGTCGATGCCCTGCCCTCCCCCGTTGACAAAGGACCCAAAACCGGCTTTGAACCGGGAACGGAAACAGAAATCCAGCGCGATCCATCTCCGGATGCACCTTTTTCCGCCCTGGTATTCAAAACGGTTGCAGACCCCTATGCGGGGCGGTTGACCCTTTTCCGGGTCTACTCCGGCACGTTGGGATCGGACGGCGGATTTTTCAATGCCACCCGGGATGCCAAGGAGCGGTTTAACCAACTGCTCAACATTCACGGCAAGGAACAGAAGCCGGCCACCGGGGCGGGCCCCGGCGACATCGTAGCCGTTGCCAAGCTCAAGGAAACCATTACCGGCGACACCCTGTGCGATCCGGCCAAGTCTATTGTTTACAAGGCCGCCGAACCCCTGAAGGGCGTCGTCACCTTTGCCATCTCACCCAAAAGCAAGGGGGACGAGGACAAGATTTTCGGGTCTTTGGGCAAGCTGATGGAAGAAGACCCGGGCCTCAGGCTTGAACGCAACGAAGAAACCCGGCAGTCGCTCATTACCGGGATGGGGCAGATCCATATCGAGACCACAGTTGAAAAATTGAAGCGCAAGTACAATGTCGAGGTCAACCTCGATCTCCCCAAGGTGCCTTACAAGGAAACTTTCAAGAAAAAGGCATCCGTGCAGGGCCGGCACAAGAAGCAGTCCGGCGGTCACGGCCAGTTCGGCGACTGCTGGGTGGAATTCGAGCCGCGGGAGCGTGGTGAAGGCTATGAGTTCGTGGACAGGATCGTGGGCGGCGTGATCCCCAAGACCTACATCCCGGCCGTTGACAAGGGCATCCAGGAGGCATCGCTGAAAGGCGTTTTGGCAGGTTTTCCGGTTGTTGACTTCCGGGCCACGGTATTTGACGGTTCTTATCATTCCGTCGACTCATCGGAAATGGCCTTCAAGATCGCCGGATCCCTGGCCTACAAAAAGGCCTTGGAGCAGGCCGACCCGATTCTGCTGGAGCCCATCATGGAAATGGAGGTCATCACCCCGGACGACTTCATGGGTGATATCATGGGCGACCTGAACAGTCGGCGCGGCCGGGTCCTTGGCATGGACAGCCGCGGAAAGAACCAGGTGGTCAAAGCCCATGTCCCCATGGCGGAGGTGTTGACCTATGCCCCGGACCTGCGGTCCATGACAGGCGGGCGCGGGATTTTCAACATGAAAATGTCCCATTACGAAGAAGTCCCGGCGCAGATTGTACAGAAAGTCATCGAGGAAATCAAAAGCCGGCAGGAATAAAAACGGTATAGCGACGACTCAGGGGGGGACAGAATTCAATTCTGTCCCCCTTAAATATAGTGTGCCCCGAAGGGGCATAAGCCTATAGCCGGTGTCAGTGTGCCCCGAAGGGACATAAGCCTATAGCCGGTGTCAGTGTGCCCCGGAGGGGCAAAAGAGTATAGCCGGTGGTTTCAACCACCGGTAAGCGATTGACCCAATAAAAACGAAGTCCTGAAGGGACGACACAAACTGCATGTCGTCCCTTCAGGACTCTGTGTTTTAAACGCCCATACCCATACCGGTGGTTAAAACCACCGGCTGAATTCCATATCCCCTCCGGGGATTAAACAGACTCAAAAGTCCAAACGCCAAGGGGGCAAAATAGAATTCTGCCCCCTTAATTGCTTTTCTGCGTTTGTTTCATCGAAATCGAAATCGAAATCGGGATCGAAATCGGTTTTTTAAAAACAGAGACTGCAGCGTTCTCCTATTGAAAAGCAGCAGGCATCAAGCCTTTCGTGCCCAGTTGCCTCACATTTTTTTTCGATACCGATTTCGATACCGATTTCGATTTCGATAAAAACAGACTCTAAAACCCTTCCATCCCATCGGCAATCTCCCTTGCGACAGCTTTCACGGATTGGGGATACGGCCCGGCCAGGATCGCCTTCAACCGCGCTGCATACCCGGCCTGGTTCAATACGCCGACAAGGTGTATAACATCCCCCATGATCGCTGGCTCCAGGGCGTCAAACGACTCCCAGAGCACATTCAACGCCGAATCGGCAAGAATGGGGTCTTTTTCGGCCAGGTATTCGAACGCCACCATGGCACCCAGGCGCTCAGGCCATTTTTCCGCCACAAGCATCTCTGTAAACGCCGGAATAATCGTGTTGAACCGGTGCATCAGGGCGGCAACACCTTCAGCGTCGCCATCTGAAATCATTTTTTTAAGCGTTTCATAGCCCAGTTTCAACGGGTCCCTGGAAGCAATCGTTTCAACCACTTCGGTGAGATTAAAATCCCCGTTCCATCGGAAGGTGTTGTCCAGGAAGGTGGCTGGAACAGAGCGGACCTTGTCTTTTTCCGCAAGCGCCGGGAACATCATGGCATCGACCAGGCGCAGGTCGATGGATGCGGGCGCAGCACCTGCCAGAAACAACCCCTTGGGAATCGTTCTTTTGCAAAACGGGCAATTTTCAGCAATATACATTTTCAAATGCGCCGGCAGCACAACCCGCCCCCTCACCTGGCCGGCATCCATGCCCATGTCCTGGCCGGCCAGTACGTCACCGCCGAGCAGCGTGAGCAGAAAAAATTCCAGAAGCGCGCCCTTGGGGACCATCATGAAGTGAATGTTGTCCCTCACATGAATGCCCGGCGGCTCGTCGTCCGCCGGTTCCCGTTTTACAGCAATGCCGGGCAGCAGCTTTTCGAGATGCATGCAAAAGCCCTTAATCAGTGAGCCTGCTTCGTCGTCCGTGTAAACCAGCCGGACAGTGACCGGTGACGTAATAATCTCCCTGTGGCGGATCATCAATGTCTCATCTGCCGGGCTTAAGGGAAGAATCGCGTTGTTTTCCATGGTTGGCAACTCTCTTTCATCTTTTTTATATACCCGAAAAGCCTGTCTATGGTAAATCAGAGAAAAACTCAATACCCGATATCAAACAGGATGCGCTAATGGACATTAAAACACACGCTGATATTGATCAATCTCTTTGCGGAACCCCTGAGACCATCGAGGACAATTATGCCCGGGTCCGCATGACGACAACCGCCCGGATGACCGTGGACAAAGCCGGCCTGGTACATGGCGGATTTGTTTTCGGCCTTGCCGATCATGCGGCCATGGTTGCGGTCAACCACCCCAACGTGGTGCTGGGGGCTGCCGATGTTCGCTTTTTAAAGCCGGTTCGCCCGGGTGAAACGCTCACTGCCGAGGCCCGGGTCATTGAAATCACTAAACGAAAGCATACGGTTGAGACAACGGTCTACCGCGGGGATGACATCATTTTTACCGGCCGGTTTGACTGTTTTGTTCTGGACAGCCATGTATTGTCATAAATCACATAAAATCAATATAATGTAGGTCATAACCCAATGAATGACATTAAAGAAAACCGGTTGGAAATGATCCAGAAGGCCATATCCGCATCCGAACTCGACGCCCAGCTTGTGCTGATCGCTGAAAACCGCCGTTACATCAGCGGTTTTACCGGTGAAGACAGCGGTTTTGACGAGTCTGCGGGCGCGTTGCTGATTGCCCGCAATGCCGTGTATCTGCTGACCGATTCCCGATATACCCTGCAGGCGCAGCAAGAGTGCCCGCATTTCAATATAATCACCTATACCAAAGGGCTCTCAAAAGAGTTGCCCGGGGTGCTCGCAGAAATTCAAACCGGTGGCACCATCCGCCTGGGCTACGAAAAACGCAGAATATCCTGTGAACTGTTTGACGCGATCCAGGGTGAAATCCAAAAAGCCGGGATTGCCGTCGACCTTGTCGGCAACACGGATGTTGTCGAGAAATTCAGAATTGTCAAAAGCGAAGCGGAAATCCAGGCCATCAAAAATGCCCTTTTGCTTGCTGAGAAAGCGTTCACTAAGATGCTTGAAACCCTTTCACCGGGCATGACGGAAATCGATGCGGCATGGGCGCTTGAAAAACGAATGCGGGAGGCAGGCGCCCAGTCGGTGTCCTTTCCGGTTATCGTGGCATCCGGTGCCAATGCCGCCCTTCCCCACGCAACACCCGGGCAGGATGCCATACAACCCGGAAAACCCCTGCTTTTTGACTGGGGCGCGCGGCTCAACGGGTATTGCAGCGATATCTCCCGGACCATTGTAGTTGGGGAACCGGACGCGCAGTTTGAAACCATTTTCAATGCTGTCTACGATGCCCAGCAAAAAGCCATTGAAGCGGTCCGGCCGGGGGCATACACCATGGACATCGATGCGGTTGCACGCAACGTCCTCAGGGACAAGGGGCTGGACCGGTATTTCGGTCACGGCCTGGGCCACGGGGTCGGCCTTGCCATTCATGAGCAGCCGTCGCTCAGCCCGGTGGCCGAGCGAAGCACCCTGATAACAGAAAACATGGTGTTCACCATTGAACCAGGGGTGTATATACCGGAGTGGGGCGGGGTCCGCCTTGAAAACATGGTTGTGGCCCGCGCCGACGGCCCGGAGGTCTTGAATCAACTCCCGGTGAGGCTCTAAAACGCATGCCTGCTGCCACAGACACCGCCATAAACACCCTCATTGACCGGTACATCAACTTTCTCCTGGTTGAAAAAGGGCTTGCCAGCGCCACCCTGACTTCTTACAGCACCGATCTTCAGCGTTTTTACGCTTTTCTCGTTTCAAAGAAAATAAAAACCATCAGCGGCGCCGATACCGTCGCAATTCTGAAATACCTCATTGATTTGAGAGATGACGGCCTGGATATCCGTTCCCGTGCGCGTCACCTGGTAACGCTGCGGGGGTTTTTCAAATTCCTGACCGCGGAAAAAATAATTTCCAGCGATCCTGCCAGGCTCATTGATCTTCCCAAGTTCGGCCTCAAGCTGCCCCATGTGCTCTCCGTCAATGAAATCACCCGCCTGCTTGGGGCGCCTGACATCAAGAAGCCCAGGGGCTTGAGGGATGCCGCCATGCTCGAGATGCTATATGCTGCCGGACTGCGGGTCAGCGAACTGCTCTATATTAAAATACGGGATCTCAATCTGGAATCGGGGTTCGTACGGGTCATGGGAAAAGGGTCCAAGGAGCGGATCATCCCCATCGGCTCCCATGCCGTTGCAACGACCAGCGACTATCTGAAATATGCACGACCCAAAATTCTGAAGCACCATACCAGTTCATACGTGTTTGTGGCCCGTGCAGGCAACCCCATGACGCGCCAGGGTTTCTGGAAAATCGTGAAGCAGTATGCAACGGCCAAGGGGTTTGAAAAAAAAATATCCCCGCACACGTTCCGGCATTCATTTGCCAGTCATCTTCTTGAAGGAGGGGCGGATCTGCGCGCGGTTCAGATGATGCTGGGGCATTCGGACATCTCCACCACGCAGATCTATACCCACGTAGCAAGGGACCACATGAAGCGGATGCACGAAAAATTTCACCCCCGCGGTTAAAAAAGGGGGCGGATTGTTTTAATGAAGCAGCCGCTGTGCGTGTCAAACCCGGCCTTGCCTTCTTTATCCGGGGCCTCGATCAAGTCTTCTTCAATAATGGTACCTTCCGGAAACGGCGCGCCGTTTGACACGCCGATGGCGTCGAGATCAAACCCGGCGCTGCCCGTTGTGGGATACGGGTCATATATGGGGTTGCCAAAGCTGTCCAGATGCCTGCCGTCGCCGATGATATCGACGATCCGGACGTATGCGATTGCGTTAAGGTCAACACGCCCCTCCAGAACCGCCTGCTTTTCGCTCAACCGGGAAAGGTCAAAGGGAACGCCATACCCTTGGCGGTACTTGCCGGCAAGGCCGTCCACAAGGGCGGCGTCCACCCTGCCGAATGCCGGCACCGGATCAGGGGTGTAGGATGTATTCTCAAATCGCACAAATTCAATATTGTCGCTTGAGACCTCAACATAGGCGAGTTCAAGAAAATAATCGTTGTACGGGTTGGCAAATACGGCAAAATCCCATCCGTCCCCGTTCTGGATCGGGGGGTCAAAGACCATTGTGATGCTGCCCCCCTCCCCTAACGATACCACATCGAAGGATCCGCCGTCCGCCTTCCCAATCGCTTTTTCCGGCGTCTGAAACGCCTGGTCCAGGCGCTTTCCCATGAAATAATCCGTGTAATCCAAAGCCCAACCGATAAATGCCGGATTATCCATATGAATGGCTGAAGAGCCTTCCTTTCCCGCAGGCGGTGCAAAAGGGGCCGCCATCGCAATCTGAAAGCCAAGGCATAAACAGAAAAATACAATTATTGTGATTCGGGGGAAATAAACCCGTCTTACCGCCATGTCCACCTGAAACCTCCGAAAAAATTCCGCCCGGGCATCGGATAATATTGTTCACTGTACGCGCTGCCGGCATAAAGGGTGTCAAAAAGGTTGTTGACCCCTGCAAACACGGTGACATGCTCATGATCATAGGAAGCGCTTGCATCAAACACCGTGTAATCGCTGATGCGCTTATAGGTTTTGTTGTCCGTGTCGTTGCCGTCGTAGCTTGACCCGGTATAGGTGCCGGACAATGACAGGCGGATTTTTTCTGCCGGCAGCCACTG
>SLGU01000279.1 GCA_007136525.1 Desulfobacteraceae bacterium
CAAATAAAAAAACCCCACAGAAAATTTTTCTGCAGGGCTTTATTAAAACAGGGTCTGGCATATATTCTGCCAATGCATTACTATTTTTGACCTTTGAGAGCCTCAAGTTCTTTTTTGAGCGCCTCGTTTTCCTTTTTCAACTGGACGACATCTTCCGTAGTGCCGCCTGCCACCACTGGTTCCACAGGGGTTTCCTTCTGCCAGGTATCTTTCAGTTCATCAAACCCCAGGTACAGGGCGAGGCAGCCACCAAGGAGCAGCATCACAGGAATAGCACCGGCCAGAAGCGCCAGAAACTCGGTAAACCAAACCGCCAGACCAATCACGCCGATTACGGCTGCTATAGCACCGCCAACTAAAGTCTTCATAAAGCCACGTCCTCCTTTAAATTAAATATTCATCCGATCAATCTATAATCAGGGAGTTCCCAGAGGGGGGATGCATACTTGTTTAACGTTTGAATATGTCGTTTTATCTAACACAACCGGGATGGTAAAGCAAGGAAAAATCGGCGGATAAAAATCTTCCGCACACGTTAATTTTCCCCTGCTTCACGCTTGAACCTTGCAATTTCGGATTCCCGTTGGTATTGTAACCGGCGTTGAAAGGCATTATATTTTTTTATGAGATGCCGGCAAAAATGGCAGAAAAAGGATAACGACCGGAAATGCCTGTCAAGCTGTATGCAGAGACGGTGCAGCCCCGGAAAAAAGCGGTTCACGCCAGGGCGATGGTTTAAACCCGGTTTTTCGAGCCCATCGCCTGTAAATGAAAAAAAAGCGTACATATCATGTCTCTCTTCAAACGGCCCATGCCAAAGATCAAACCATCAGAAAAGCCTGAAGTGAAGGATGAACCGGAAAAAGTCCGGGATGAAAGGCCTTTTTTTTCATGCATGCCGGTTAAAAAGGGGGTTTTCGCCGGCCTTTTCCTCAAAGCTCTTTTTTTCCGGATCAAGCTCGACCCATCACTTGTAAAAGCCCTTAAAAATCTCGAAAAACAAGGCATTGTGGTATTTGTCAACAAATACAAAAGCAAGTTTGATTTTCTGTTTTACCATACGCGCCTCGGCCATGAAAAACTGCCCTTCCCCACCATCGGATTTGATTACCGGCTTGTTTTCCTGCAGCCGTTCCGCCGGATGCTCAGGGGCCTCCTGTTTTATATCAACCATTTTTATAAACACCGCAGATTGCCCGATCCCTATACCTCCCATTTTTACAAAAACAGCCTTATGGACGGCAAATCGGGAATGGTCTCCCTGATCGAGGAAAAAGGGTTTTACAGGCGGCTGGTGGAATCGAGGACCGATCCCGTCGACTATCTTGTGGAAATGCAAAAAACCATAAACGCGCCCATATATCTCGTTCCCCAGCTCATCCTGTACGACAAGACGCCCCAGGCCAGGCAGCTTCCCGTAATCGATCTCCTGTTCGGCACCAAGGAGCGTCCGGGAAGGCTCAGGCGCCTTTACATGATCCTTAAAAATCCGAAAAAAATCATCATTGAGGCGGCCGAGCCCGTCAACCTGATGGAATACCTGGACAAGGACAGCATCCGGGAGCTCAGCCAGAAGAACCAGGTCGTTTACCTGCGCCGCTACCTGCTTGAGCAGATCAACCGGCAGAGGCAGGCCATCACCGGCCCGGCATTGAAATCAAGAGAAGAGATCATGGAGGAGGTACTGACCAACCCGGAGATGCAGAAAGCCATCGTTTCCTATGCCGCCGAAAACCAGAAGCCGGTCCCGGAAGCCCAGAAGGAAGCCGCAGGCTTAATTGATGAAATCGCATCCAATTACAATCAGCGCATCGTGAACCTGTTCGATATCACCCTGCGATGGACCATGAAGATGATGTTTGACGGCATGGTGATCGACTATGACGGATTGAACCGCGTCAAACAGCATTCCCAAAAGGGGCCCATTGTATTGATCCCCTGTCACAAAAGCCACTTGGACTACCTGATTCTGTCATACGTGTTTTATCACAACAACATGCCGGTTCCCCACATCGCCGCGGGTAAAAACCTGTCGTTCTGGCCCCTTGGCCCCATATTTCGGGGAGGAGGCGCGTTTTTTCTCAGGCGGACCTTTAAGGGAGACCCGCTTTACCCGAAAATATTTTCAGCCTACCTGTACAGAATACTGGACGAAGGATTCCACGTGGAGTTCTTCATTGAAGGCGGCAGAAGCCGGACGGGCAAACTCCTTTCGCCCAAAATCGGTTTTCTGTCGCTGCTATGGGAGGCTTACCTGAAAAGCAACTGGGATGATATGTTTTTCGTGCCGGTTTACATTGGATATGACCGGGTCCTTGAAGAAAAGGCATATATTCACGAACTCGGCGGGGGAAAAAAGATCCCCGAAAACCTGAAAAATATCTTTAAAGCACGAAAATTATTAGGAAAAAAATATGGAAAAATATATATCAACTTTGAAGCGCCGTTTTCGCTGAAAACATATTTCGAGCGCAGGGACATTGATTTCAGCAAACTCTCCACGAATGAGCAAAAAGAAACGTGCTATCATTTCGGGGAAAAAATTATCAGCGCCATCAACGGTCAATCCGTTATCACGCCCTATGCAATCGTCGCCGGGGCGCTTCTCAACTGCTCGCGCAAGCGGATTTACTACCGGCAATTGATGGAGAACGTTGAAACATATATGAATTACCTCGTGAACCGGCGCACCAAGCTGGCAGACACCCTTTTCATCGACCGGCAAAGCAGCATTGACTACGTCATGGAGACTTTTGCCGCAAACAAGTATATTGACCGCAGCGCAACCCATAAAAAGGCATTCCCACCGCCGAACCCCATCATCAAGGTCCACGACAGCAAGCGGCCCAACCTCGAATACTATAAAAACAACGGGGTCATACACTTCATACCCGGCGCATACACGGCCCTTTCCATTCTGGCACTCGACGCCTTTCAATTTCAGGCGGCCGCCATTCACCCGCACTACGCCTTTTTAAGGGAATTTTTTCAGCTTGAATTCATATTCGACCCCGATGATCCCGTTGAAGCGGCCGTCCGGAAAAACATCAAGGCCTTTATCGACGATGCCATACTCATGCCGCATCCTTCCATGCCGGACACATACAACCTGACATCATCGGGTTTTCGTAAACTGCAGTTGTTTGCGGAGTTTCTGGCGCCATACTTCGATGCGTATTGGGTGGTTTTGAATTTTTTTGTCCGCTATACCAACAAGTCCATATTCGATATCAAGGACCCTGTGAAGAAAATCCAGGGCCTGGGAAACCGGATGTACAAGCGCCAGGAAATCACCCGGAGCGAGGGGCTTTCCAGGATCAACTACAAGAATGCGGTGTCCTATTTTACCGACCATGGCCTCGTCAACCCCGAAACGGACAGGGAAAAACTGGACTATTTTGTTAAAAAAATCCAGTTTTACATGCGTCTTTTAACGCATTGACCGGATGGGTGAACAGCAGCATGAAAGCGCTTGTATTGTCAGCCGGATTTGGCACCCGCCTGAAGCCCCATAGCATTGAGGTACCCAAACCGCTGTTTCCCGTTTGCGGCCGCCCCATCATCGATATCATCATCTGCAGGCTCATCCGCGCCGGCGTAACCGGAATCGCCGTCAACACGCATTACAAGGCGGATCTGATCGCCTCTTTTCTCACGCAACAGCACTACGACGCTGAGATCGATATCCGCTTTGAGCCCCGCCTCCTGGGAACAGGGGGGGCTGTTGGCAGTTTTTCGGATTTTTTATCGGACGCGCCGTTTATCGTCATCAACAGCGACGTACTCACCGATATCGACATGCGGCGGGTATATGGCGCCCATGTGGCCGGCCCGTTTCCGGCAATGCTGGTTATGCACGACCACCCGCTTTTCAACAAGGTATCGGTGAGCGGCGACGGCCTGATCCATGGGTTTTCCGGAAAAGTGCAAAATGACCATAAACTGCTTGCATTCACCGGCATCTCGGTCATCAGCCCGGCCATATACGACTATATCGAGCCGGGGGAAGCCTGCTGCATTATCGATGTTTACCGGCGGATGATACGGGCGGGGGAAAAAATCGCCGCCCATACCGTTTCAGGCCATTACTGGAACGACCTGGGCACCCCGGAACGCTACCGGGACGCGGTGGCCGACCACATGGTCCCCCGGGTATTTGAAAACATTTACGGAAAACCGGGACCAACGAAGTTTCACAGAAAAAAACTGGCGGGCGACGGATCAGACCGGAAATGGTACCGGATAACCGGAAACGAGCACTCTCTTGTCATGGCGGACCATGGTATTCATACCGGCCATTCAACGGCACAGGTCGATGCCTTTGTCGCCATCGGTCATCACCTGGCACAGGCCGGCATACCGGTGCCGGAAATTTTTGATGCTGACCGCTTTGCAGGCCTTGTCCTGATGCAGGACCTGGGAGACACCGCCCTGCAGGATGTTGCGGGCGGCCCGAACGTTCTTCACCATTACCGGCGCGCAATCGATATACTGGTGCAGATGTCGGTTATGGGGGAAAACGGTTTTGACCCGGCATGGGCCTACGAGGGGCCGTCCTATGACACGCAGATGATTATCGAAAGGGAGTGCCGGTATTTTATGGCGTCCTTTTTAATAGGGCACCTGGGCTTTGATGATTTTCCGGGTGCCGAACTTGAGGACTGCTTCGAACATCTGGCGGCATCCATTGCTGCAAACGGGTATATCGGCCTCATGCACCGCGATTTTCAATCGAGAAACATCATGGTGGCAAACGGGGCCTGTTATGTCATTGATTTCCAGGGGGCCCGGTTCGGCCCGGTCCAGTATGACCTTGCTGCGCTCCTGGCCGACCCGTATGTCGGCCTGGACCATGATGTGCGGGAATCGCTGCTTGATTATGCGGCGGATGCCATGGCGCATCACCCAGGGACGGACAGCCTGGACCGTGCCCGGTTTGTCCGGGGGTACCGCTATTGCTGCATATCCCGGTTGATGCAGGCGCTCGGCGCCTTCGGTTTTCTGAGCCGGGTCAAGCAGAAAAAATGGTTTGAGCAATATATTCCCATTGCCCTTGAAACCCTGGAAGCGGAACTGAAACGACTTCCGGACACCTGCGGCGACAGCCGCCTGGCCGCACTTTCCAAAACCGTTTCTTCAGCAGCAGGCCGCCTGCATTCTGCAATGGTGCAAAGCAATGGGAAGGCCGCCGGCAGAATACCCAAAACCTGTTGAAACCTGGGCCATATACTGGTAATCAGTGGGACATCAGGATGCCTGACACTTCTGCAGACCCGGCTCAAACAGGGTTTACGGGGATCGGATCGAAGGAACAACACCCGCTGCAGAATAAACCAAGAAACACGCCATGTATTTAAGGACGGATGAACAATGCCGATAAACGTGATGATCAACGGCCTGCCCGGAAACGTCGCAAAAATGCTACTCCCCCATGTCCTGGCCGACGACCGTTTCGAGCTGGTGGCATACTCCCTCACCGGGCCTGAAATAACCGACACGCGCTATTCCGCGGGCGGGAAGCCCATCGCCCTGATACGGCCCGGAGACCGGGATGACGCCATTCAACAGGTCAAGGCGGAAGCAGGGGCTTTTATTTCCATTGACTACACCCACCCTTCAGCGGTCAATGAAAACGCCGCCTTCTACTGCCGGCACGCCCTCCCCTTTGTCATGGGGACCACCGGGGGGGACCGGGAGGCGCTTATCCAGACAGTGGCCTCATCAGTCACGTGTGCGGTCATCGCCCCCAACATGGCCAAGCAGATCGTGGGGCTCCAGGCAATGATGGCCTATGCGGCCGAGACTTTCCCCGGCCTGTTTTCCGGTTACCAGCTCGACGTCGTTGAAAGCCACCAGGCATCAAAAGCCGATACCAGCGGCACCGCCAGAGCCATGGTCGGCAGCTTCAAGCAGCTGGGTGTCGATTTCAAAGAATCCGATATCGTCATGGTCCGCAATCCCGGCGAACAGAAAGCCATGGGGGTTCCGGAAGCGCATATCAACGGGCACGGCTGGCATACCTATACGCTGACATCCCCGGATGGAAATGCTGTTTTCAGGTTCGTGCACAACATCAACGGCCGCGATATCTATGCCCTGGGGACCTTTGACGCCGTCGTGTTCCTGTGGGAAAAGATTGCCGGCGGGGCAACCGGCAAAGTGTACTCCATGATCGACGTTTTAAAAGGCGCATAAGGTCGACCCATGAAACAATTCACCACTGTTTGTGCATTGATTCTGGCTGCCGGCATTATCCTTTTCCCATTTACGGCAGCCTTCGCAGATCGTGTCTACCCCGGCAGCCAATGGGAAGACCGGCCAGACCCTCTTGCCGACACCGACGCCCGTCCCGGCGGTGAGATTGTGGTTTTCGGCGGGCAGTACCCCAAAAGCCTGAACTACTACCTGGACACCAACGTGCTGTCATCGGAAATCTTTAGCGTGATGTTTGAGTCCCTGCTGGGCATCGATCCGGTCACACTTGATTACGAGCCGAACATCGCCGGGAAATGGGCCATTTCAAAAGACAAGGCCACCTACACGTTCCATATTGACGAAAACGCCCGGTGGAGCGACGGAAAACCGATTACGGCCAGAGACGTCCAGTGGACATACGATGTCATCATGGACCCCGGGAACATGACCGGCCCTCACAAAATAAACATGGAGCGCTTTCACCGCCCCGAAGTGATCGACACCCATACCATCCGCTTCACCGCCAGGGACGTGCACTGGAAAAACCTGTTGTCTTTAGGGGGATTCTCCATCCTGCCCGAGCACGCTTACGGCCATCTGGATTTCAACACCATCGTTTTCGAGTTTCCCGTGGTTTCAGGCCCGTATCGACCCGGGCGCATCGAGGAAGGGTCATGGATACGATTTGAACGCCGGACGGACTGGTGGCAGCAGGACCGGCTGCGCCACCAGAACAAGTTCAATTTCGACACGGTGACCTTCCGGTTTTTTGCCGAGCGGGAAAACGCCTTTGAGGCGTTCAAAAGGGGGCGCATCGACCTGTTCCCGGTATACACCTCCCGGATCTGGATCAATGAAACCACGGGAAACGCGTTTTTCCAGAACCACATTGTCAAGCAGCGCATTTTCAACCACCAGCCCATCGGCTTCCAGGGGTTTGCCATGAACATGCGGCGCTTTCCCCTTGATGACGCAAGGGTCCGGAAAGCCATGGCCCTGCTGCTGGACCGCGAAAAAATGAACCAGACGCTGATGTACAACCAGTACTTCCTGCACCGGTCGTACTTTGAAGACCTGTATACCCCGGA
>SLGU01000102.1 GCA_007136525.1 Desulfobacteraceae bacterium
AATACCGGTTGCCGCTTCAAGTGCACGGATATTTCTCCCCTCCCTTCCGATGATCCTTCCCTTCATTTCATCATCAGGGAGTTGTACCACAGAAACAGTGCGTTCCGCGACAAAGTCGCCGGCGTATCGCTGTATGGCTGTTGCAATTATTTTTTTTGCCTCCTTGTCTGCCTCTTCTTTTGCCTCTGCGATGATCCGCTTGATGGTTTTGGCGCTGTCATGGCGGGCTTCATTTTCCATGGACTGCATGAGCAGATCCTTGGCCGCATCGGAGGTCAAGCCTGAAATCACTTCGAGTTGGTTTTTCTGCTCATCAATGATCTCCTGGTATTTTTTTTCAAGAGCGGAAATCTCGGCTGACCGGCCCTGCAGTTCACGCTCCAGTTGTGCATTTTCCCTGGTTTTAACTTCGACCTGTTCGTGTTTCTTGTCAATATTTTCTTCTTTTGAAACCAGCCGCTTTTCAAGCGCCTTTAATTCGTTTTTTGTGTTTGCAGTCTCTGAATCAAAATCGCTTTTCATTTTGAAAAGCCGGTCTTTTGCTTCAAGCTGGGCTTCCTTGATCAGAGAATCGGCTTTTTGATTGGCTGTATCAATTATCATTCTGGCTTTTTCTTCAGCATCATGGAATTTTTGGCGGGCAAAACGCTCCCTTAAAATCTGAGCGCCTGCAAAGCCTAAAAAAGCGCCTAGAATGAGCAGTAATATATATGTTCCATTCATCTTTTTTCGCTCCCTGGAAAGGCATGCGGGTCGCCTGCCTGTCCATCTATGGCATTTCAATCATAAACCGGAAGGCGCGGTGCTTCCGGACGAAAAAATAAGTGTTTGTCAGGACAGTGAAAAAACAGGAGGTAGCCCAAAAGGGCATCAAAGACGTGAGATGCTGGGAAAAGCGGCTTTCAATGTTGGAAATGCAGGGGAAGTACCTGTGTGGTTCCTGGAAATATGGAAAACAAGACCCCGCCACGCCGTGTTGAATGAGCCTTGAACCTTGGCTCTTTCAGGTGGGCGCCCTGTGGCTTCTTCAGGCTTTTCCGGCGTACCGGAACATGCACACCAAAACCAGTGAAGGCTCCCGTATTATTAAGTGTTGGATCAAAGGGCACTGTTCAATCACGCACATGGCAGGGTGATTGTCCTGTTTTCAATATAAAAAGTTTTTCCAGACAAAGCAAGTATTCAAAACGTTGACACGCTCAAAAATATGCACCCTCATATGGCCGTTCGAATCATACGATCCAGCCTCTCGGCGCGGGTAGCAACAGACTGCAAAAAAAACTGATGGTTATTTTTCAATTCACAATTCTGTTTTGCAATATTCAGTGCAGCCGTCACAACAATGGCAAGCTTGTTCGTTTTCCGCGCATAAGCCGGAAAACGGTTCTCAATCTGCCTGATTTCCTCTGTTAGATATAGGGCTATTTCCCGGGGGTCAACCGCAGAGTTTTCATCGGCCTTGAACTTAAACTGTTCATCCAGCAGTTCTATGGTAATAATGGTTTCCAAAGCGATATCGCCGTAAAAAAATGAATTTTCATCTATGATTCTGCTGCCTGAGGCCCGGGTGCCTGGTCCATCTTCTCTAACAGGCTGTCAATCTTGGAGCGAATTAAAACCTTTTGCTTTGAGTACCTGCTTTCTTCCTCAGCCTTCTGTTCAAGGGCGACTTCAAGCTCCCCGACTTTCTCTCTGAGCGCGAAGTTGTCCTGTTCAAGGGTATTCCGCTGTTCAATCAATTGTTCAATTTTTTTTTCCAGTAAGTCAAACTGGCGCATCACATCGTCTATATCCACTGTTTCACCTCATGATTCGTATATAAATTTCAATACGCTGAAAGTCAAGGCTTTTCATGTGAGATCAAGACCGACTCGGCTTTCTCCAGGTCCTGGATGGTATTAATTCCAAGTATTTCATTGCTGTCTTCACATCTAACCATGCCGATTCCGGCACGCTGCTTTGCAGCAATCTCAACGATATCGGTCAGGTATATTTCATTCTGGATGTTATTCGGCCTGACCTGCATGATCATGGTTTCCAGGGAACGGCGATGGACACAATATATACCCGTATTGATCAATTTGATGGTCTTTTCATCCGCTGTGGCATCCGCCTCTTCGACAATTCGGGAAACCCGATTTTGCGGGTCTATGATCAGCCGTCCATATCCCCTGGGATTGTCAATCACAGACCCGACAAGCGTAATGGTATTGTTCTGCGATTTATGTGCGCCAAGCAGTTTTGTCAGCGTGGACAGCTTTAAAAAGGGCACGTCGCCACACAATATAATTACGTGTTGGATATTGTCGCGCAATTCCGGTATCGCACATAAAACCGCATGCCCGGTGCCAAGCTGTTCTTTCTGAAAGGCGAACCGGACATCAGGATAAACCTCGGTTACCACAGCCTTGACCTGGTCGGCCTGGGTGCCGACAACAACGATCACATCACTGCCGGCAAGACGAACCGCCGTGTTTGTCACGTATTGAATCATCGGCTTTTCCCGGATACAATGGAGCACCTTGGCGGTCGCCGATTTCATCCGGGTCCCCTTGCCGGCCGCAAGTATGATAACAGCAGTATTTTCCATCTCTTTTATTCCTGTCCAAACAACTGGCACGGCCTCCGGGAAGGCCCTGCATCAACGAAAAAAGGGCAACCCGTTTTCAGGGTTTGCCCTTTTTCATGAGTGCCTGAATTTCATCGTGGTACGAAATTCAGAAAAAAACATCAATCTGTTTGCTCCACGAGCTTGATGCGCGCCACAGCCCGCACAAGTGCAGCTCTTGCACGCTCCTTGTCAATGCTGTCATCGGAGGACGCAAGCCGTTCTTTTGCCCGTTCATAAGCGGCCTTTGCACGATCAATATCTATTTTTTCGCGTATCTCAGCTGTTTCTGCCAGAATGGTCACCCTGTCCGGAAGCGCTTCGGCAAACCCGCCGCTGATGAAAACAACATGTTCTTTGTCCTGAAGATCCCTGAAATGCACCTTTCCGGTTTCAAGCGAACTGAGAAACGGCGTATGGTTCGGCAGAATACCAAATTCACCCAACGTCCCGGGAGCCATAACAATCTTGACATCCTGGCTGATAACATATTTTTCAGGTGTGACAATCTCAAGTTTAATCGTCTGTTGAGCCATTATACATCTCCCGCAATATTATGCCGCCATTTTCTGGGCTTTCTCGGCTGCTTCCTCAATCGTGCCGACCATGTAAAACGCCTGCTCCGGCAGGTCGTCGTGCTTGCCGTCACAGATTTCCTTGAACCCGCGAATCGTATCGTCGATCTTCACAAAAGCACCGGCAAGCCCTGTAAAGGTTTCAGCGACATGGAACGGCTGAGACAGGAAGCGCTGAATTTTTCTGGCTCTGGTAACGGTAACCTTGTCCTCGTCGGAAAGCTCCTCCATGCCGAGAATCGCGATAATGTCCTGCAGATCCTTATACCGCTGGAGAATGATCTGAACTTCACGGGCGACGGCGTAATGCTCTTCGCCGATAAAATTGGCGTCAAGGATGCGGGAAGTCGAGTCCAACGGGTCAACAGCCGGATAAATACCGAGCTCCGCAATTTGTCGCGAAAGAACAACGGTGCCGTCAAGGTGGGCAAATGTCGTCGCCGGTGCCGGGTCGGTCAGGTCGTCGGCAGGGACATAGACGCACTGAACTGCGGTAATGGAGCCGGTCTGCGTAGACGTAATCCGCTCCTGGAGGTCACCGAGTTCAACGGCCAGGGTCGGCTGGTAACCGACCGCGGACGGCATACGACCGAGAAGCGATGACACTTCCTGGCCGGCCTGGGTAAACCGGAAAATATTATCGATAAACAGAAGCACGTCCTGGCCTTCCTCATCCCTGAAATATTCGGCGCTGGTCAATGCGGTCAGTGCAACACGGGCACGGGCACCAGGCGGTTCCGTCATCTGGCCGTAAACAAGGGCAGCCTTTGGCAGAACGCCGGAATCCTTCATTTCGTGGTACAGGTCGTTACCTTCGCGGGTTCGCTCGCCAACACCTGCAAATACGGAAATGCCGCCATGATGCATCGCGATATTGTTGATCATTTCCATCATGATAACGGTCTTACCGACACCGGCTCCGCCAAAAAGACCCATTTTACCGCCGCGTGGGAAAGGTACCAAAAGGTCGATAACCTTGACGCCGGTTTCAAGAACCTGAACGGATACGTCCTGGTCTGTGAGCAGGGGCGCAGGCCTGTGGATGGGGGAAAGGATCTCCTGAGAAACATCGCCAAGGCCGTCCACGGGCTTACCGATAACATTCAAGACTCTGCCAAGTGCTGCGTGGCCGACGGGTACCATGATCGGGTTTCCCGTATCCTTGACCGGCATGCCCCGAACGAGACCGTCGGTAACATCCATTGCGATGGTTCTTACAACGTTATCGCCAAGATGCTGGGCAACCTCGATAACAAGGTTGTCCTCTTCATCATTGATCGTCGGGTTGGTGAGAAGCAAAGCCGTTCTAATTTCCGGCAGTTTTCCCTGTTCGAACTCGACGTCAACCACAGGCCCCATTACCTGTGTTATCTTGCCAAAATTTTCAGCCATGAATAGACCTCCTATTTAAAGACACGGAATTTGATCCTGGTTAATTATCCCCTAAGGGCCTCGGCGCCGCCCACGATGTCCATCAACTCCATCGTGATGGATTGCTGCCTGGCCTTATTATATGTCAGGGTAAGGCTTTCAATCATATCATCACATGCCTTTGTGGCGTTATCCATAGCCCGCATGCGGGCGGCATGTTCACTTGTGGATGTTTCAAGCAGTGCATGGTAAATCTGAATATAGATGCTCTTCGGAAGCATGATGTTCAGCAGATCCGTTGCAGACGGCTCACAGATATGTTCCGGAAGGTAACGGTAGACGTCATCTTCGGCCTTGGCCGCCGCCTGATCCGGCTGCTCGATCGCAACGATCGGCAAAAGCTGTTTCGCGACGGGAATCTGATTGGCCATGCTGCGAAACTCAGAGTATACAATATGCACCTCGTCATAATCGCCGAACAGGAAACCTTCGATCAGTTTCTGGCCAAAGGTGGCGGCAATGTTGAAACCGAACTTGGCCCCGACGACGTCAAGGTACTGATCGACAATGGTCAGCTTTTCCTTGCGTGCCCAATCCCGTCCTTTTTTGCCGAAATTGGTCAGGGTCACATTGATCTCACGGCTTTTCAGCGAGTCAATGAGTTCCTCGGTCTTTTCATTCAGGTTGCTATTAAAACCGCCGCACAACCCCCGGTCGGACGTGAGCATGACCACGTGCACATTTTTCACTTCCTCCCTGGGAAGCAGCAAGGGGCTGATTTCGTCAATCGCCTTATCGGCAATATTGCCCAGCACTTCGGCAAATTTTTCCGCGTACGGCCGGAACGCATCCATTGAACCCTGGGCGCCCCTCAGCTTGGAGGCAGCCACCATATTCATGGCACGGGTAATCTGCTTGGTCTTTTTGACACCCGATATTTTGGATTTTATTTCTTTTAATGATGCCATATATCAACTCGCTTATATACGCTTGGTCAAAATTGGAGTTACACGGACGGCCGGAGACCCACTATATGGTATCCTTGAACTCTTCGCCGTATTCCGTAAGCGCCTTTTGCAATTTTGCGTCCAGTTCATCGCCGATGGTGCGCTTGTCTGCAATTTCCGTAAAAATTTCAGGGTAGCGGGCGTCAATGAACTGGTACAGGCCGGTTTCATATTTAGCCAGTACGCTTGTCGCCAGGTTGTCCAGAAAACCCTTGGTTCCGGCATAAAGAATAGAAACCTGCTTTTCCAGCGGCAGGGGCTGATACTGGGGCTGCTTGAGTATTTCAACCAACCGCTCGCCGCGAAGCAACTGTTTTTGTGTAGAGGCATCAAGATCGGAACCGAAAGCGGCAAAGGACTCGAGCTCCCTGTATTGCGCCAGGTCCAGTCGCAACGTGCCGGCCACCTGTTTCATGGCTTTTTCCTGGGCTGCACCGCCGACGCGGGAGACGGAAAGACCGACGTTGATGGCCGGGCGGACGCCTGCGAAAAAGAGGCCGGGCTCAAGGTAGATCTGGCCGTCTGTGATGGAAATAACATTGGTCGGGATGTATGCGGAAACGTCTCCGGCCTGGGTTTCGATGATCGGCAGGGCTGTCAGCGAACCGGCGCCAAGCTCGTCGTTAAGCTTTGCGGCGCGCTCAAGCAGACGCGAATGGTTATAAAAAATGTCGCCGGGAAAAGCCTCGCGGCCGGGAGGCCGGCGCATGAGAAGCGATACCTGGCGATAGGCAACCGCCTGCTTGGACAAGTCATCATAGATGATCAGCGCGTGCTTGCCGTTGTCGCGGAAATACTCGCCGATGGCACAACCCGCATAGGGTGAAATATACTGCAATGTCGCGGGGTCGCTGGCCGTTGCAGAGATGACCGTGGTGTACTCCATGGCGCCGTGTTTTTCAAGAACAGCGACGACCTGGGCAACTGTTGACCGTTTCTGGCCGGTAGCCACATAGATGCAGTAGACGTCACGCCCCTTCTGGCTCAAAATAGCGTCGATGGCAACGGCTGTTTTGCCGATCTGCCGGTCGCCGATGATGAGCTCGCGCTGTCCGCGACCAACCGGCGTCATGGCGTCAATGGCTTTCAATCCGGTGTAGAGCGGCTCGTGAACGGATTTCCTGGCAATAACACCGGGTGCCACCATTTCGATACGCCGGGTTTCGCTGGCTTCGACCGGGCCCTTGCCGTCAAGAGGCTCACCGACCGCAGAAAGCACCCTGCCCAGAACGGCCTCGCCGACCGGAACTTGTGCAATACGGCCGGTACGTTTGACAATATCGCCTTCCTTGATATGGGTGTCGTCGCCCATGATCGCAACACCGACATTGTCTTCTTCCAGGTTCATGGCAAGCCCCAGAACACCGTTGGAAAATTCCACGAGCTCCAATGCCTGAACTTTCTCCAGGCCGTAAACCCGGGCAATGCCGTCACCGGCCGACAAGACGATACCTGTTTCACTCAGCTCAACCTTCTTGTCGAACTCCTGAATCTGCTGCTTGATAATCTCGCTGATTTCTTCGGCTTTTATTTCCATTATACACTCTCACCCCTTTTTAAAGATTCACGCATATTTTTTAATTGTGTTTTGATACTGCCATCCAACACAAGATCCCCGATCTTTGTAACGAT
>SLGU01000066.1 GCA_007136525.1 Desulfobacteraceae bacterium
GGGAGCGGCGTTCTTCCAGGTACGCGTTGATCTCTTTTCCGGGGCTGATGAACGTCCTTTTCAGCCGCCCCACTTCTTCAAGAATCCGCTGTTTTCTATCCCTTACCCGATCGACCTGTTCCCGGGACACCAATCCCAGTTGATGACCGATTTCAGACAGGCGCAAATCCGCATTGTCCTCCCGGAGCATGAGCCGGTACTCGGCACGGGAAGTGAACATCCGGTAAGGCTCGGACGTTCCCCGGGTCACCAGGTCGTCGACCATCACCCCCATGTAGGCCTGGGAGCGGTCAAGAACAAATGGTTTTTCATTCATGATGGCGCATGCGGCGTTGATCCCCGCCCACAATCCCTGGGCTGCCGCTTCCTCGTACCCGGACGTGCCGTTGATCTGCCCTGCGAGGTAAAGGCCCTTCACACTTTTCGTTTCAAGGGTGGGAAACAATTGAACCGGATCGACATAGTCGTATTCAATGGCATAGCCGGGCCGCATGATTTCCGCCTGCTCCAATCCTTCAATGGAGCGCACCATGGCGGCCTGGATTTCCATGGGGAGGCTGTTTCCAAGGCCGCTTGCATAGATCTCCTTTGTATCGAGCCCTTCGGGCTCCAGTATCACCGGATGGCTTTCCCTTTCGGGAAACTTGACCACCTTGTCCTCGAAGGACGGACAGTAACGGGCTGAAACACCGCTGATATACCCGCCGTAAAGGGACGAAAATTTCAGATTTTCAGAAACGATCCGGATCGTCTCGGGATTGGCCCGCCCCATGTAGCTGTCCACCTGGGGCAGGACAAAGCCGTCGGAAAAAAAGGAAAAGGGGCGCGGTGGATCATCCCCCGGCTGGGGCGTGAGCTTTGAAAAATCAATGGAATCCCTGTGCAGCCGGGGAGGGGTGCCTGTTTTCATGCGACCCATGGAAAATCCCAGGGAACGCAGGCTGGCCGGCAGCCCTTCAGCGGCAAACTCACCGGCACGGCCCGCGGAAAAAGACACGTCCCCGATATGGACGCGCCCGGTCAGAAATGTGCCGGTCGCCAGAACAACCGCCTTGCTTTGATATTGACACCCCGTCTGATCGACCATTCCGCAAACCCGGTTGCCCGACACCACCAGGCGCTCCACCATGGCCTGCTTGACGTCGAGGTTGGGGGTGTTCTCGAGCACGGATTTCATGACCACGTGGTAACGGATCTTGTCATTCTGTGTCCTGGAAGACTGAACCGCCGGCCCCTTGCGGGTATTGAGCGTCCTGAAGTGAATGGCCGTCCGGTCCGTCACTTGCGCCATCTGCCCGCCCAGGGCATCGATTTCCCGGACCAGCTGCCCCTTTGCCATCCCCCCGATGGACGGACTGCAGGGCATGGCAGCGATCTTGTCAAGGTCGATGGCCACCAGGAGAACTTTGCACCCCATGCGCGCAGCCGCCAGGGCCGCCTCACACCCGGCATGCCCTGCGCCCACCACAATGATGTCGTATGCTTTGCCCGTATTCATATTTCCGGTTTTCCCGCTTGATTTCAAAAGCCTTGCTTTTGACGCACCCTTAAGGCATGGTTCATTAATGCAGCAACAGCATTAAAGAATACATCCCCTGTGAAAACCGGTCAAGTATACCATGAACCCGCAAAAAAGATATTATGACTTCAACACATACTTAAGAAACATTTTCGGCTGCCGCGTTCAGAAAATCACCATCGACGCCGGTATGACCTGCCCCAACCGCGACGGCTCCATATCCAGACAGGGATGCATCTACTGCAACGAGAAAGGGTCGGGAACGGGGGCCCACGGCCGTGGAATATCCATCACCGATCAGCTGGAAGCCGGAAAAGCCGCCGTGGCAAGACGGTACAAGGCAGAAAAGGTCATTGCCTATTTTCAGGCCCACACCAACACGTATGCGCCGCTGGAAAGGCTTGCCGCAATGTACGGTGAGGCACTTGCCGTCCCCGGCGTAGTGGGGATCAGTGTGGGCACCCGCCCGGACTGCGTCACCCCTGAAATCATCGATCTTCTGGCATCCTATACCCGGGATTACCATGTCTTTGTGGAATACGGCCTGCAGTCCGCCCATGACCGGACCCTTGAAACAATCAACCGGGGGCACGGTTTCAATGCCTTCCAGAAGGCCGTCACCATGACGGCGGGCAGGAACATCAACATCTGCGCCCACGTGATCCTGGGCCTTCCCGGCGAGACGCGCCGGCACATGCTCGAAACCGCCGAAAAAATAGCACATACCGGTATCGATGGCATAAAAATCCACCTGCTGTACGTGATCAAAAACACGATTTTGGCGGACTGGTACAAAAAAGGGCGCTACCGGTGCCTGGAAAGAGAAGAATACGCGGATATTGTCTGCGACTTTCTGGCACGCCTGCCGGCTGATATTGTCGTCCAGAGGCTTACCGGAGACCCTCACCCCCACGAACTCCTCGCCCCTCAATGGGCCCTTGAAAAAGCGGCAACGCTGAAGCGGATCGAGGCGCTGATGGCAGAAAGGCAAATCCGCCAGGGCGACCACGCTTAACAGGACCTGGAAGCCTTATAAAAGCATTGACGAATAACCGCCGGATGTCTTATTAAATATGGGAATAACTGCAAAAAACACTTGAAAAACGCGTAAAAGGAACAGAGAGTATTGGAAAACCACATATATTTCAATTTTTTCACCATCGGTGCTCTTATTCCCGTGGTTCTCCACCTCCTGATCACCCTTTTCTTTTTTTCCATTCCTGAAAAATCCCGGGCCACCTTTCACCTCGGATTCGCATATCTTTTTACCACGCTGCTGAATTTCGCCTACTTAATCGCTTCCAGCTACTACCACCCGCTGGCCGCCTATCACCGTTGGCTGACGGTCGGCGTGATCATGCTGGGGCAAACACATTTTACCCTGTTCATCTACAACTATCCAAAACCGGGAAACCCGAAAATCGAGCGCATCCTCTGGTTTTCTCAATACATCGTGTCCTTTGCGATCACCGCTGCGTTTGTCTTGATAACACGCCACGCTTCGGCCGTTTATCATTTCGAAGGGCATTACTGGGATTTCGATGCCGATGAAATCAGCAAATGGATCGGGGTCATTCTCGTTCTTTACCTGGTGCCGTTCACCACTATCTATATATCCAAAATAATTTCTACCAGCAAACGGGAGCGGCTGGTGGTGACCCTTTTGGGCATTGCCTACCTGGTTGGTGCACTGATACCGTCAATCGCCAATGCATTGAGCAGGGAAGGGATTATTGACCGGCATTTTTTTCAGATCACCTGGGCCATGCTCAACATATTCGGCTTCTTTCTCCTGGCCATTATCTATATCAACAACACCCGGGACAAATCCTCATTCATGGCAAAAATCGTCGGCATCAGCATGGTGACTTTTCTTGTGCTGATCCAGGGAATCAGTTATTTTTCTTTGAGAGATAAGGACAGGGCATATGATGAAATCCGCGGGCACCAGATCCATCGAATTTTATTTTCACCGGATTACCGCCCCAATGATCTGTGCTATATGGCCGTCTATGACCCCGGATCCGGAACCATGGAAGCGCCGTACCTGAGGGACGGCCATCCCCTGGACAGGCAACGGATCCGACGCGACATGGAAAACACCCTGCTTGCGGAAAGAGTCGCAGATGCCCACGGAACGGCCCTTTTGCTTGAAGTTTTGCACGAAGCCAGGGGGCGAACCGATCATCTGAAAGGATATATACGGTCCCTTGACGCCTTCATCCTGCAGCATGGCCAGATAATCCCGGACAGGGACCAGGTCTGGAAGCATCTGGTTCAACTGAATTTTTACGCGGCGTATTATCACCGGAAAATCCATAACATGCCCGAGGAGGGGTTCCGTGAGAAACTTGAAGCGTTTCTGGACTCCCGCAAAGCAGGGCTCCCGTATTTCAACGCGGTGCTCCGGGAGCATCTGCAAGCAGGCGCCTCCCTTAGAGAAACGCTGAAGTCCGACGTCCTTGCATACGTGAAACCGATGAAGCCGTCCGGAAACCGCTTATACCGGGATTTTTCCGTCAACCCCCGGCACACGGTATCCTTCATGCATTATGACAAGGGTGAAAACCGTATTTATGAGCTTGGTTTTGCCTATACCGCCTACAGGGATTATATCCACCCGGCGGCCGCCAATTTGATCATCATGCTCTTCGGAGTGCTGCTGTTCGTGCTGGCAGGCTTCAGGTTGTTTTTTCTCGGCACCTTTATCCTCCCCCTGCGGCACCTGCTAGGGGCCGTCAAAAAGGTCAACCGGGGAGACCTGAACGTGGTGGTCCCGGTTCATGCCGGCGACGAAATAGGCTACCTGTCCGAAACGTTCAACCACATGGTAAGTTCCGTAAAAACATCCAGAAATGAACTCAACAACATCCGGCTCTATCTGAAAAACATAATCGATTCAATGCCCTCCGCGTTGATCGGGGTGGATCCCGACGGCCGGGTCACCCACTGGAACAAGGAAGCCAGACGGATGACCCGCCTGGAAGCGGACCATGTAGAGGGCGTTGCCATTGACAAGATCGTTCCCCAGTTCAGCGAATATCTCGATCATTTGCGCACCGCCATAAGAAATCGAACGCCCCGGACTATTGAAAAAGTGCCCTACGAGCGCAGGGGGAAAACCCGGTATACGGATATCGTGATCTACCCCCTGATCGACAACGGCGTCCAGGGGGCTGTCATCCGGGTTGACGACATCACCGACCGCGTCCGCTTCGAGGAAATGGTGGTGCAGTCGGAAAAAATGGCGTCTGTTGGCGGCCTTGCCGCGGGCATGGCCCACGAAATCAACAACCCCCTGGGCGGCATCATGATGGGCGCCCAGAACATCCAACGGCGGCTGTCCAAAAATCTCGGAAAAAACTACGAGGTGGCCGCACAGGTGGGCACGAGCATGGACGCTGTTTTCGCCTACATGGAAAAACGCGGTATTTACAAGATGCTCTCGGGCATCCTGGAAATGGGGCACCGGGCATCGTTAATTGTCTCCAATATGCTCAATTTCAGCAGAAAAAGCGACTCCCGGGTTTCCTCGGCGACCGTCAACGAGTTGGTGGACAGCACCATAGAGCTTGCCGCAAGCGACTATAACCTGAAAAAACACTATGATTTCAGACATATTCAAATAATACGGGACTATGACAACACATTGCCCCAGATCAATTGCATCCGGACCGAAATCCAGCAGGTCATCCTGAACCTGCTGAAAAACGCCGCCCAGGCCGTAGCCGGAAAAAGCTATGATAAGGAGCAGCCGCGCATCCGTATCCGAACCCGCCTGAAAGACGGCATGGCATCCATTGAAATCGAGGACAATGGCCCCGGCATTGATGAGAAGATTCGCAAACGCATATTCGAACCGTTTTTCACCACCAAGGAAGTGGGGGCCGGAACCGGCCTGGGCCTTTCGGTGTCCTATTTCATCATTACCAACAATCACGGCGGGAAGATGGAACTCGCCACGCGCAGCGGCAAGGGTTCCCGATTTACCATCAAACTGCCGACAACCCGCCAAGGAGACTGAATGGAACCGTCGGACATCAAAATCCTGGTCGTAGACGATGAAAGTGTGGTCAGCACAAACATCACTGCATTTCTTGAGGATGAGGGATTCAATGTCTTTTCCGCCGCCAGCGGAGAAGAAGCGCTTGAACTGCTGTCCGAACAGTCTGTCGACATCGGCATCATCGATATGCGACTGCCGGGAATAGACGGCAACACCCTGATTCTGAAAGCGCATGACATGAGACCCGTCATGAAATTCCTGATCCATACCGGATCCACCAATTATGGCTTACCCAACACACTGAAGGCGATAGGCCTTTCCCCCCGGCAGGTGTTCAGGAAGCCGCTTCCCGACCTGTCGGTGTTAACCCGGGCCATAGACGCATTGATTACCGGAGAGATGCTCGATGACTAAGGTACTTACCATTGATGATGAAACCGTTTTCCGCGAAAATATCACTGCTTTTCTTGAAGACAGCGACTATGAGGTTATCGAAAGCGAAAACGGCCTGGAAGGCCTTGAACTGTTCAGGAATGAAAATCCGGACATTGTCCTGTGCGATCTGAAAATGCCCAAAATGGACGGCTTCAAAGTCCTCGAAGCCGTTACCCGGGAATCGCCTGAAACGCCCATCGTCATGATCTCGGGCACCGGAGAAATTCGGGACGTGATAAAAACCCTCCGGCTGGGGGCATGGGATTATATTTTAAAGCCCATTCAGGACATGGGCGTCCTTGAACACGCGCTGGACAAATGTCTTGAAAGAGCCCGGCTGCTTCGGGAAAACCGGCGCCATCGGGAGCACCTCCAGGATGAAGTTGAAAAACGCACGCAGGAAATCATGGAACGCACCCGGGAGCTGCAGGCGATCAACATGCAGCTCAACAATGAAATCAGCGAGCGCAAAGCCGTGGAGCAAAGGCTGAAAAGCAGCCTCAACAGCCTCGAAAAAACCATTGAGGGCACCATCAACATGATTTCCCTGATCGTGGAAAAAAAGGACCCCTACACGGGCGGGCACCAGCGGCACGTTGCCCTGCTTTCCCGGGCGATTGCCCGGGAAATGGGTTTTAACGAGGATCAGTGCAAGGGTATTTATTTTGCAGGCCTTATTCATGATATCGGCAAAATGGCCGTCCCCATCGAAATTTTAGTCAAACCGGGAAGCATCTGCGAGCTTGAAACCCTGATGATCCAGACCCACCCCCATGCCGGATGGGAATTTCTCAACAAGATCGGGTTTCCATGGCCCATTGCCGAAATAGCCCTCCAGCACCACGAACGCCTGGACGGGTCGGGGTATCCCAATAGCCTCGTCGGCCGGGACATACTGCTCGAATCCCGCATTGTCGCTGTGGCGGACGTGGTTGAATCCATGATGTTTCACCGGCCGTACCGTGCATCACTCGGCCTTGAATCGGCCCTGGCGGAAATCTCAGGCAACCGGGGACGGCTTTATGACCCTGACGTTGTCGATGTCTGCACCCGGCTGTTTCGCGAAAAACGGTTTTCTTTTGATCAGCCTGACGGGTTCCTTTCTCCGGACAGCCCTTCAC
>SLGU01000093.1 GCA_007136525.1 Desulfobacteraceae bacterium
CTGGTAAGAACCGCCCTTTAAAAAATTTATCCAAAATAAGAAAAACAAACTCTTGACAAAGGATCATTTTTACTGTTAAGGGTCAAAAACTTAATGCCGCCGGTTCGGCTTTGCGTGATATTATTTTTATATCACCAAAATTTACCGAGCGTAACGTCAAAGCGGCGAAAAAATAAGGACAGTTTTTCAGATGGTATTCAGACTTGTCATTATCAGCCTTATTCTTATTGTACCCATACTGGGCGTAGTTGACGTCCTTGGGGGAGCCGGGGTTGGTAATGGTGCAAGATAAAATATAAGCCAGACAATTTCTTTAAAAAAACCGTTATCAGCCCCGAAAAGCTGATAACGGTTTTTTTGTTTTCACGAAGCGCCAAAACGGAGGGACATGATGAAAAGTGACATTGCAAAGCAGGGAATCGGAAGAGCGCCCCATCGGTCGCTGATGAAAGCCATCGGGTATACCGATGATGAAATCCGCCGTCCCTTGATCGGCGTGGCCAATTCCTACAACAGCATCGTTCCCGGGCATGCGGATTTGAACAAGATCGCCGACGCGGTCAAGGCCGGAATTTACATGGCGGGCGGCACCCCCGTGGAATTTGGCGTCATCGGCGTCTGCGACGGTATCGCCATGGGTCATGAAGGCATGAAATATTCCCTGGGAAGCCGGGAAATTATAGCCGATTCCATTGAAATCATGGCCACAGCCCATGCACTGGACGCAATGGTCATGATCCCCAACTGCGACAAGATTGTCCCGGGCATGCTCATGGCGGCTGCCCGGCTCGACCTGCCGAGCATCTTTATCAGCGGCGGACCCATGCTGGCCGGCAGGCATCCCCATGATCCTTCAAAAAAAATCGATTTGATATCTGTTTTCGAATCCGTTGGCAAAGTCCGATCGGGAAAGATGACCGAAGAAGAGCTGCTGGACATCGAAAACGCGGCCTGCCCCACATGCGGTTCGTGTGCCGGCATGTTCACGGCCAATTCCATGAATTGCCTCACCGAGGCCATCGGCCTGGGCCTGCCCGGGAACGGCACGATCCCGGCGGTCATGTCCGCCCGGGTGCGCCTGGCCAAGCAGGCCGGCATAAAAATCCTGGAGATTTTCGAAAAGCAGCTGATACCATCAAAAATCCTGACAAAAGCGGCGTTTGAAAACGCCCTGTGCGTGGACATGGCAATGGGCTGCTCCACCAACACGGTTCTGCACCTGGCTGCCCTCGCCCACGAAGCCGGCATCCCCATGGACCTGGGCATGATCAACACCATCAGCGACCGGATACCGCACCTGTGCTCCCTTTCACCGGGCGGTACCCATCACATCGAGGATCTGGACAACGCCGGTGGAATCTATGCTGTCATGAAAACCCTTTACGACGCAGGGTTTATCAACGGTGAATGCCTGACGGTGACCGGAAAAACCGTCAAGGAAAACGTCGGCGCCGCAAAGCCGAAAGACATCGGGGTGATCCGGCCGGTCAGCGACCCCTATCACAAAACCGGGGGGCTTGCGGTATTGTTCGGCAACCTCGCGCCCAGGGGCTGTGTGGTCAAGCAGTCCGCCGTAGCCGATCAAATGCTTTCCCATGAGGGCCCGGCCCGCGTATTTGAATCGGAGGAGGATGCCACCGAAGCCATCATGTCAGGCCATATCAAAAAGGGAGACATCGTTGTCATCCGGTATGAAGGCCCCATGGGGGGGCCCGGCATGCGTGAAATGCTCACGCCGACATCCGCCATTGCCGGCATGGGCCTCGACGGTCATGTGGCCCTGATCACGGACGGCCGCTTCTCCGGCGGCACCCGTGGGGCAGCGATCGGGCATATATCCCCGGAGGCCATGCAAAAAGGCCCCATAGCCACAGTTGAAGAAGGCGACCGGATCGCCATCGACATCCCCGGAAAAACCATTACCCTCAAGGTTCCGGATGCGGAAATCGAAAAACGCCTGTCCGGGTGGAAGGCGCCTGCGCCGAAAATACAAAAGGGATACATGGCGCGATACGCCCAGCAGGTTTCGTCCGCGGACAAGGGTGCTGTGTTGAAATAGCCTCGTTTCCGGCCCTTGCCGCTGAAACGCTTTGTCGATGGTGATAGTGGATTCAATATAATCACAATTGATTATTAAGGAAGGTTGATCATGAAGCTCAAAGGTGCCCAGATTTTGATGAAAATGCTTCAGGAAGAAGGCGTTGACGCCATATTCGGATACCCGGGCGGAGCTGTTCTGGATATCTATGACGCACTCATGGACACGGACCTAAAGCACATCCTGGTCAGGCATGAACAGGGGGCCGTCCATGCGGCCGACGGATATGCCCGGGCAAGCGGGAAAGTCGGGGTGTGCCTGGTGACATCCGGTCCCGGAGCCACCAACACGGTTACGGGAATCGCCTCGGCATACCTGGACTCCATTCCCATCGTCATCCTCACCGGGCAGGTCCCCACCCATCTCATCGGGAACGACGCGTTCCAGGAAGTGGATATTGTTGGCATCACACGCCCCTGCACCAAGCACAATTACCTGGTGAAAGACGTCAGAAACCTGGCAAAAACCGTCAAGGAAGCCTTTCATATTGCCCGTTCCGGACGACCCGGTCCGGTACTGGTGGATCTGCCCAAGGATGTCATCAATTCGACCACGACGTTCAAGGTGCCGGGCGAAGTGCGGATGCGGACCTACAACCCGACCTACAAGCCCAACATCCGTCAGCTCCAGAAAATTATCGACCTGGTTGCCAAGGCAAAAAAACCGGTTATTTTCAGCGGGGGGGGCATCAACCTGTCCAAGGCCCATGGAGAACTCACAAAGTTCGCAAAAAAGGCCAGAATTCCCGTGACAAGCTCCCTGATGGGGCTTGGCGGATTTCCGGGAACGGACGAATTGTGGCTCGGCATGCTGGGCATGCACGGTACGTTTCGCGCAAACATGGCGATTACGGAATGCGACCTGCTTATCGGTATCGGCGTCCGTTTCGACGACCGGGTGACCGGAAAAACCGACGAATTCGCGCCCAATGCGAAAATTGTCCAGATTGATATCGACCCCACCTCGATTCAGAAGAACGTGCCGGTTTCCGTGCCGGTGGTGGGTGATTGCCGGATATCTTTGTCCATGCTCAACGATCTTCTGGAAAAACTCGACCTGGCGGACGTCGATGAAAAGCGGGCGCCATGGCTGAAGCAGATCCATGACTGGAAAAGCACGACGCCCCTGGCTTACAAGCAGGGCGATACCATCAAGCCCCAGTATGTTATCGACACCCTTTATGAACTCACCGGCGGCGAGGCGATCATCACGACGGAAGTGGGGCAGAACCAGATGTGGGCCGCACAGTATTACCACTTCAAAGAGCCTGGCCATTTCATTTCGTCGGGCGGGCTCGGGGTTATGGGATTCGGGCTGCCGGCCGCCATCGGCGCGCAGGTCGGCGCGCCCGGCAAAATAGTGGTGGATATCGCTGGAGACGGGAGTATACAGATGAACATCCAGGAGCTTGCGACAGCCGTTCAATACAGGCTGCCCGTCAAAGTGGCCATCCTGAACAACGGGTTTCTGGGTATGGTTCGGCAATGGCAGGAGCTGTTCTACCAGAGACGCTATTCCTTCACAAAATTCGAACACATGCCGGATTTTGTAAAGCTGGCCGAGGCCTACGGCGCAACCGGCCTGCGCGCGACCAAACCCGAAGAGGTGAAAAAAGTCCTTAAAAAGGGACTTGAAACCGAGGGCCCGGTCATCATGGATTTCGTGGTGGAACAGGAGGAAGGCGTCTACCCCATGGTGCCGGCGGGCGCACCCATCAAGAAAATGCTTCTGGTCTGATACATATAACCATCAAACCCGGCAAAAAAAGGATTGCACAATGGACGAACAAAAACACCTGCTTTCCATTCTCGTGGACAATGAACCCGGCGTTTTGTCCCGGATTACGGGGCTGTTTTCCGGCCGGGGATACAATATCGACTCGCTCAGCGTGGCCGAAACCGTGGAGCCCCATGTATCCAGAATCACCATGGTCACCCACGGGAGCCCCGGCATTATCGAACAGATCCAAAAACAGCTCAATAAACTGATCAACGTCATCAAGGTAACGGACCTGACCGGCATACATTACGTGCTCAGGGAAATGGCTTTAATCAAGGTCAATGCAAAAACGGAGCACCGCGCGGAAATCCTTCGGATAACCGATATTTTCCGCGGGCAGGTCGTCGATGTGGGCATTGACCATTTTACGGTGAAGGTCACGGGAGACCCGGAAAAAATCGAGGCCGTGATAAACCTTCTCAAACCCATGGGCATACGCGAGATCGCTAGGACGGGATGCGTCGCCCTGCCCAGGGAAAACGGTAATTTACATTAATCGCACAGACACACGGAAAGGAAGAAAAAATGGCGAAAATAGATTTTGGCGGCGTCGTTGAAGACGTTATCATGTCCGATGAGTTTCCCCTGGAAAAAGCAAGGGAAATCCTTCAAAAGGAAACCATCGCGGTACTCGGGTACGGCGTACAGGGACCGGCCCAGGCATTGAACCTTAGAGACAACGGGATCGACGTCATTGTCGGACAGCTTGAAGGCGACGAATACTGGAAAAAAGCCGTGGGCGACGGGTTCGTTCCCGGTGAAACCCTTTTCCCGCTCGAAGAGGCCGCGCAACGGGGCACCATTATCATGGAACTGCTTTCCGACGCCGGCCAGGTCGCCACGTGGCCGAAGATCAAGCAATGCCTCAACGAAGGGGATGCCTTGTTCTTTTCCCACGGCTTTTCCATCGTTTACAAGGAGCAGACCGGCGTGATCCCGCCCGAGAACGTGGACGTGATCCTGGTGGCCCCCAAGGGCTCGGGACGCAGTGTGCGGCAGAATTTCCTTGCCGGCAGCGGCATCAACTCCAGCTATGCCGTGTTCCAGGATTACACCGGGCGGGCGAAGGAAAGGACCCTTGCCCTTGGCATCGCCATCGGATCGGGCTACCTGTTTCCGACCACCTTTGAAAAAGAGGTGTTCAGCGACCTGACCGGCGAGCGGGGCGTTCTGATGGGCTGCCTTGCCGGCGTCATGGAAGCCCAGTACAACGTGCTGCGCAAACACGGCCACAGCCCCAGCGAGGCCTTTAACGAAACAGTGGAAGAGTTGACCCAGAGCCTCATCCGTCTTGTGGACGAAAACGGCATGGACTGGATGTTTTCCAATTGCAGCGCCACCGCCCAGCGGGGAGCGCTTGACTGGGCGCCGAAATTCCGTGATGCCGTAAAACCCGTGTTTGACGAGCTATACGAACGCGTTGCATCAGGCAAGGAAACCGAGCGGGTGCTTACCGTCAACAGCGCTGCGGATTACAAGGTAAAGCTCGACAAGGAGCTCGAGGCCATACGGAATTCGGAAATGTGGCAGGCCGGTGCTGCCGTTCGCTCGCTTCGGCCGGATAGAAGAAATAAATAAATGATCATACCAGACAGGTTGGACAACATGGAATCGATACAGTTTTATGATACCACCCTCCGGGACGGAACCCAGGGGGAGAAGATCAATTTCACGGCCAGCGACAAGCTCAAGATCGCCTTGAAACTCGATTCTCTTGGCATTCATTACATCGAGGGCGGATGGCCGGGGGCAAGCACCAAGGACTGGGAATTCTTCCAGATGGCCGCCCGGGAACAGTTCGAAAATGCAAAGCTCACCGCTTTTGGCTGCACCCACAAGCATGGCATCCGGCCGGAAGAGGATCGGCATTTGAATGCCATCATTGAAAGCCGCGTGAGCGTGGGCACCATTTTCGGCAAAACCTGGGACCTTCACGTGGAAAAGATCCTGGGCATCTCCCTCGATGCCAACCTGGCAATGATACACGACTCCGTGGTGTACCTCAGGGAAAACGACCTCGAGGTGCATTACGATGCCGAGCATTTTTTCGACGGCTACATCGAAAACCCGGCTTATGCCGCGAAAACCATTGAAGCCGCGGCAAAAGGCGGTGCGGATGCCATTGTGCTGTGCGACACCAACGGGGGCACCCTGCCCCACGACGTCGAGCGGATCGTCGCCGAGATCCGCCCCGTCATTGAAGCGGCGGCGAACAGGCCCATCCGGATCGGCATACACTGCCACAACGATGCAAGCCTTGCCGTTGCAAACAGCATCGCAGCCGTCCGCTCCGGTGCGCGCATTATTCAGGGCACGATAAACGGTTACGGGGAGCGTTGCGGCAACGCGGACCTGATGTCGCTCATCCCGATCATGAAACTGAAAATGGGCTTTTCCTGCATCAGCGATGAAAACCTGAAAAACCTGCAAAGGGTGTCCCTGTTTGTCTCAGAGACCGCCAACATGACGCCCATACACACCCGGCCTTTTACCGGAAAAAGCGCGTTCGCCCACAAGGGCGGGATCCACGTGCATGCCATCATGAAGGAACCGAGGGCTTATGAGCACATGGACCCGGAACGGGTAGGGAACCGCCGGCGCGTCCTGATATCCGATCTGGGCGGCAAGAGCAACATCGAGTACAAGGCCAAAGAACTCGGCATCACCCTGGAAGGCGCCGGCAGCGCCAATATCATATCCGAAATCAAGCGACTGGAGCAGGACGGGTACCAGTTTGATGTTGCGGACGGATCTTTCAAGATCATCATGGAAAAACTGAGCAATCAGTTCAAGCCGCATTTCGAGCTGGAGTCCTTCCGGGTCACGGTTGAAAAAGACAAGGATCAGCCGGCCCATTCCCACGCCATGATCAAGATCAACGTGGACGGGGAGGAAGAGATCACCGCGGCTGAAGGCAACGGGCCCGTCAGCGCCCTGGACAATGCCCTGCGCAAGGCGCTCTACCATGTCTATGAAGACATCCTCGGGCCGATTCACCTGGTGGACTTCAAGGTCCGCGTCATCGAGGGGCGTGAAGGCACCGCCGCGCGGGTCCGGGTACTCA
>SLGU01000178.1 GCA_007136525.1 Desulfobacteraceae bacterium
AAGGTCGGGCTGCGCTTCACCATCAACCGGTTCAATGCCCACGAAGTCCCCGCCCTTTTTGACCTGCTGGAAGATATGGACATCCCGCGGATCTGTTTTTATCACCTGGTGTATGCAGGCAGGGGCTCCACCCTGGTCAACGACGACCTCACCCACGAGGAAACGCGCAAGGTTTTGGATCTTATCATGGATCGCACAAAAGCGCTTCATGCCAATGGCAAACCCACGGAGGTCCTCACTGTCGACAATCATGCAGACGGGCCCTATATCTATATGCGCATGCTCAGGGAGGACCCGAAAAGGGCCGCTGATGTCCTTGCGTTGCTCCAGATGAACGAAGGGAACAACTCCGGCCGCGGTATCGGATGCATCAGCTGGAACGGTGATGTCCATGCGGACCAGTTCTGGCGTCACCACAGCTTTGGGAATATCCGGAACCGGCCGTTTTCCAAAATCTGGTACGACCTTCAAGATCCACTGATGAGCAAGCTCAAGGAAAAAAAGAAGCATGTTACCGGTCGATGCGCCCGCTGCCGCTGGCTTGATATCTGCGGCGGCAATTTCCGTGTACGGGCCGAGGCGGTCACCGGCGACCTCTGGGCGCCGGATCCGGCATGCTACCTGACAGACGAGGAAATTCAAACCGACAACCGACAGCCTGCCGCAACAGGACATTAACCATGCAATTTCCAGACTACAGGCCCCGCCGCCTCAGAAGCAGCGAAATGTTCCGGAAGATGATCCGTGAGACCGTGCTGAATGCGGACGACCTCATTTTACCATTATTCGCCGTTGGCGGGAAAAACGTCAAAAACACCATTGATTCCATGCCCGGGCAATTCCAGCTCTCCATCGACAACATCGTTCTTGCAGCACGCCAGGCGCGTGATCTTGGCATCCCCGCAGTCATGCTTTTCGGTATACCCGATAAAAAAGACCCGCTCGGAACCCAGGCATACGCCAAAGACGGCATCGTCCAGAAAGCCGTGCGAAGCATCAAGGAAAAGGTCGACGGCCTTGCCGTGATAACGGATGTCTGCCTGTGCCAGTACACGGATCACGGTCACTGCGGCATGGTCGATAAAGGGGAAATCGACAACGACGCAACCCTTGATCTTCTCGCCCGTACCGCCGTCTCCCATGCAGACGCCGGCGCCGACATGGTGGCCCCTTCCGACATGATGGATGGACGGGTGGGGATGATCCGGGAGGTGCTCGATGAAGAGGGGCACAACCAGGTCCCCATCATGTCCTATGCGGTCAAATACTGCTCCGCATTTTACGGGCCCTTCAGGGATGCGGCCCATTCCGCTCCCCGGTTCGGAGACCGGCGGACCTACCAGATGGACCCGGCCAATGCAATGGAAGCCATACGGGAAGCCGCCCTTGACGTGGCGGAAGGTGCGGACATCATCATGGTCAAACCCGCCCTGCCCTACCTGGATATCATCTACCGGATCAGGGAGGAATTCGATCTGCCCGTGGCTGCATACAATGTCAGCGGTGAATATGCCATGATCAAGGCGGCCGAGAAAATGGGCTGGATAGACGGCGAAAAAGTGATGATGGAGACCCTGACTGCCATCAAACGCGCCGGCGCAGATATGATCCTCACCTATTTTGCCCTGGATGCAGCAACGGCGCTTCAGCGCACATAGCGTCTGAAACCGGGTGAAAACGGTTTTTTCTGAAGCGCTGCCCAGATGAAGGAAATTACTCATACATGAATCACCCCGTAAAACCAGCAGCCGGACACCATGGCGAACACCCCGCAGGACACGGGCAACACAACGGTCATGGACCTTCCCAGAATGAACTGCGCCTCGTGGCATGGGAAACCACCCGAAACTGCAACCTGTCCTGCATCCATTGCCGTGCTTCTGCCACCTGCGGGCCATATACCGGTGAGATGGATTCCGCAGCGGCCTTCAGGCTGCTTGACCAGATCGCGGAAGTCGGAAAACCCATCGTCATCCTGACCGGCGGAGAGCCCCTTCTGCGCAACGACATTTTTGACATCACCCGCCACGGCACAAACCTTGGCCTGCGGATGGTCATGGCGCCCAACGGAACCCTCGTCACCCCTGAAATTGCCCGGGAAATGAAAAATTCCGGCATCCAGCGCATCAGCATCAGCATCGATGGCGCAAGCGAAGACCAGCACGATGCTTTTCGTGGGGTCCCCGGCGCCTATAAAGGTGCGCTGAACGGCATCAACGCCGCCAGGGAAGCCGGTATTGAATTTCAGATCAACACGACGATTACCCAGCTCAACAAGGACCAGATCCCTGCAATTCTCGATTTTGCTGAAAATATCGGCGCCGTGGCCCTGCATATTTTTTTACTGGTGCCAACAGGACGCGGAAAATATATTGTTGATAAAGCCATATCCGCGCAGGAATACGAAGACACCCTCAACTGGTTCTACGACCAGAAGCAGAAAACCGCCCTCCAGCTCAAAGCCACATGCGCCCCCCATTATTACCGGATTTTGCGCCAACGGTCCCGGGAGGAAGGCCGGCAGGTAACGTTTCAGACCCACGGACTGGATGCGGTGACCCGGGGATGCCTCGGTGGCACAGGCTTCTGTTTTGTTTCCCACACGGGAATCGTTCAGCCATGCGGTTTTCTGGATCTTGACTGCGGGGATGTCACAAAAACGTCTTTTGCGGATATATGGCGTCATTCCGACATCTTCAGGCAGCTGCGGAATCCTGACAACTATGGCGGGAAATGCGGTATATGCCAGTTCAGAAAGGTCTGCGGCGGCTGCCGGGCAAGGGCTTACGAGGCATGCGGCGACTATCTTGCCGAAGAGCCGCTTTGCAGTTATATTCCTTAGTGGAGTACAAACCGGAGAACCTTTTTATGGATGTCAAACAGATTTACCTGCCGCGCATGGCCAACTTCTGCTACCTCGTCGGAGACGAGCAGACCCGTACCTGCGGCGTCATTGACCCGGCCTTTGATGCCAAAAAAATCCTGGGAGAAGCCGGAGCTGCCAATTACACCATTACCCATGTTATCAACACCCACGGCCATGCCGACCATGTATCTGCAAACGCGGACATCATAAAGGCAACCGGTGCAAGCCTCTGCATTCACGAGGCGGATGCATCCCAGGTGGCCGGCATTTTAAACCGCTCGCTCTCACGGATTCTTGGCGGAAAAGGCTCTCCAGGGGCCGACTGTCTGCTGCGTGACGATGACGTGGTAACCATCGGAAACACAAAACTCAGGATCATCCACACGCCCGGGCACACGCCGGGGTCCATCTGCATATACACAAACGGCCACGTGTTTACAGGAGATACGCTCTTTGTCGCTGCTGTCGGAAGAACAGACCTTCCCGGCGGTTCAACTGCGACGCTCCTGTCATCCATCCGGGGCAAGCTTTATACTTTGCCGGAAGAAACGATCGTGTGGCCCGGCCATGACTACGGGGATGCCCCTTCATCGACCATCGGCCGTGAAAAAGCGGAAAACCCGTTTACATGATGGGAGCTTCCATGAGGGATGCCAGGACCATTGAACGCGTGACCGGTCAACGAATTATGGCAGGCTTTCACGGTACCGGGCTGAACACGGATCTTCGGTTTCTGATCGATACCATCGGTGTGGGCGGCATCATCCTCTTTTCAAGGAATATCACCGGCCGCCGCCAGCTTGAAAATTTGTGCAACAGTGCGACCGATTATGCCCGATCCACCGGCCTGCCGCGGCTGCTGATTGCTATCGACCAGGAAGGGGGTTCTGTTGCCCGGCTGAAAGCGCCGGACTTCACGGAATTCCCAGGCGCGTCGTTCATGACAACGGAGCAGGATGCCGTTGATTTTGCGCGCACGACCGCCAAGGAGTTGACCGGGGCCGGTGTCAACATGAACATGGCGCCGGTTCTGGATGTTGCCCCCGAAGGCTTTGACAGCATCATGTCAAAAAGGTCTTTTAGCAGTGATCCGGACCGGGTTTCCAGATTGGGGGAAACAATCATCACAACCCTTCAATCGGCGGGTATCCTTGCTGTCGCAAAGCATTTTCCGGGCATCGGGCGGACGACCCTGGATTCGCACATAAACAGACCGGACCTTGAAGCCACCGTCGACAGCCTTGCGTCTTATGAACTCATTCCCTTTTATGCCGCTGTCAACGCCGGTGTTTCCGGCATCATGCTCTCTCATATCCGCTACACGGGGATCGATCCGGAATGGCCGGCAAGCCTGTCATATGAAATAGCCGTTCGCCTGCTTCGGGACAAAATGGGGTATGACGGTGTGGTTTTCACCGATGACCTCGAAATGGGTGCTATCCAAAATCATTACGACACAGAGGATATCACACGGCAGGTGGGGATCGCTGAAATCGACGTCGCACTGATATGCAAAACACGGCAGGTCATCGAGGATATTTTTGAATCCATGTGCCGCGCGACTGCCCGAAGCGTTTCTCTTGCGGAAAAGGCGCTTCGTTCTGAGGCACGCATACTGGCGCTGAAGTCTAAACTGGGTTAACGTTATGCTGTAATCATGGCGCGCAGGTTTTTTCCCGGCCCGCCGCCAAACCGTTCATGGGAGCTGCTATGAACCGCAATGAAATGATGTCGAGAATAAAGGACGCAAGCCGCAAGTGGGATTTTATCATTATCGGTGGCGGCGCCACGGGTCTGGGCTGCGCCATTGAAGCGGCTTCCCGCGGCTATGCCACCCTTCTGCTCGAACAGGATGATTTCTCCAAGGGAACCTCGAGCCGGAGCACAAAACTGATTCACGGCGGCATCCGTTACCTTCAGCAGGGCAATGTTTCCCTGGTGCTCGAAGCTTTGAAGGAGCGCGGCCTCCTGCGCCAGAATGCACCGCACCTGGTGCACAATCTCCCCTTTGTCGTTCCGAGCTATGACTGGTGGGAAGGCCCTTTCTACGGCATCGGCCTCAAGGTCTACGATATACTCGCGGGAAAGCACGGGTTCGGGCGCTCACGGTTTCTGTCAAGGGAAAAAATCATAAAAAGCATTCCCACGCTTGAAACAAATGGCCTTCGCGGCGGCGTGATCTATTATGACGGGCAGTTCGACGATGCCCGACTTGCGATCAACATGGCGCAGACCGCTGTGGAGCAATCGGCAACTGTGATCAATTACGTCAAGGTGGCCGGGCTTATCAAGGAAAAAGGCATCGTCAACGGGGTGCTCGCAAAAGATTCCGAGTCCGGCGAAGAACTGGAAATCAGGGCATCCGGGGTCATCAATGCCACCGGCGTCTTCACGGACAGTGTGCTCGAAATGGATAAACCCGGTTCCGGCAATCTCATTTCCCCCAGCCAGGGGGTGCACCTGGTCCTGGACGCCGGGTTTCTCCCGGGGGAAAACGCCATCATGGTGCCGCACACGGCAGACGGCCGGGTGCTGTTTGCCACGCCGTGGCATGACAAGGTGATCGTTGGCACCACTGACACCCCTGTTGACCACATCAGCCTGGAGCCCCGGGCCATGGAAGAAGAAATCGAATTCCTTCTTTCCCATGCCAGCCGATACCTGACAAAAGACCCCACGGCGTCGGATGTGCGCAGCATTTTCGCAGGCCTCCGCCCTTTGGTCAAAGAAAAGGAGGCTGGCAATACCGCCTCCATATCCCGCGACCACACCATTTACATTTCCAGTTCCGGTCTGGTGACCGTAGCCGGGGGCAAATGGACCACCTACCGTAAAATGGCGGAAGACACCATTGACCATGCCGCAACCATCGCCAATCTTCCGGAAAGCCCTTCGGTCAGCCGGAATATTCATATTCACGGGTATCACCGTCATGCGTCCAGGTTCGGTGATCTGGCTTTTTATGGGAGCGACGCACCGGCGATACAGGACCTTTCCTACCATGACCCCCAACTGGGGAAAAACCTGACGCCCGGCACGAAAACCATTGCCGGCGAGGTGGTATGGGCCGTGCGCAATGAAATGGCCCGGACCGTGGAGGATTTTTTGTCCCGAAGAACACGGGCGTTATTGCTGGACGCGCGGGAAAGCATGGCGATGGCGCCGTCGGTTGCAACGATCATGGCCCGGGAACTCGGGCAGACCGAAGCCTGGGCTTCGGCACAGTTGGAAACATACAATGCCCTTGCAAAAGGATACCTGATTGCCTGAAGCATAAATCCTATAAAGCAGCCTTATGGCCGGACGAATCGAAATCGAAATCGGGATCGAAATCGAAAGATAATAATATAAACTGCCCGGGATTATTGTGTGAGAAAAGACGCCGCGGTTCATTGATTTGAAATAATCGATTTCGATACCGATTTCGATTTCGATTTCGAAGAAACCCGGCATATTCACCACGTCATTTGCCAAGGAGATGCCCCATGGACAAGGAAGCGAATGATCATGATCATGACCATGACCATGAACACGCAAAAGAAAGCGATGAAAAAAGCATTGAAGAAACCAGGGAAGAACTTCAGCGCCTGTTTTCTGTCCTGAAAAACAAAGTCCATATTTTTCTGTTTACAAAAACCGGGCAGAATGACGTCTACAACAATCTTGCCGGAAAGGTGCTTCAATGGTTTTCCCGGATTACCGATAAAATCGTTGTCACCCCCTATCCCCTTTCCCACTCAATGGCGGAAAAATACAATATCAAGCACTCTCCCAGCCTTGTTTTTTCACCGGACACATATGCCATCAAGTGGCTCGGCGCGCCGACCGGAGAGGAAGGCCGGGCATTTATCGAGCTTGTTATTCTTCTGGGCACCGGCAAAAGCAGCCTTTCAGAAGACGCGGAAAAAATCCTGTCCAGAATTACGGACAAAAAACATGTGCGGCTTTTCGTCAGCCCCACCTGCCCGTATTGCCCCCAGCAGGCATTCAATGCTTTCAGGGCCGCT
>SLGU01000121.1 GCA_007136525.1 Desulfobacteraceae bacterium
CTCGGTGCCGAAACCCCGGACCCGGATGCCTTTGTCTCAATCGATGACGTCATGGCCGCTTTTAAAAAACAGGTCGGCCACATGGTCGGGCGCATGATCGCGGATCTTCAGGTGATCGAGAAGGGCAACCGGGACTTTCACCCCACGCCTTTTTCCTCTCTTCTCGTCGACGGGTGCATTGAAAGCGGAAAAGACGTGACCGCCGGCGGCGCTATATACAACTCAAGCGGCATCCAGGGCGTCGGTGTCGCCGACGTGGCCGACTCCCTGGCCGCGATCCAGGCCCTTGTCTTTGAGCAGAAAAAATACGGCATTGCCGATATTGTCCGGGCCATGAAAAAGGATTTTAACGGACTTGATGTGATGCGGGCAGAATTGTCCAATGCCCCCAAATTCGGCAACAATATGGATATGCCGGATGGGTTTGCCCGGGCGGTCGTCCGGATGTTTCATGACGAACTGGCCGCATTTGATAACACCCGCGGCGGAAGGTACGTTCCCGGGTTTTATTCATCGACCTGCCACGTGGGTTTTGGCGCCCGCACCGAGGCACTTCCTTCAGGGAGAAAATCGGGCGAGCCCTTTGCCGCATCTCTTGGCTGCGCCAACGGAAGGGACCGGCGGGGCGCGACCGCGCTCTTGAACTCGGTTGCCGCAGTGGATGCCACCCTCGCCATGAATGGCTACGCCCTGAACCTGAAATTTGACAGGCAAACCGTTGCCGGTGAAAAGGGCGTCAACGTTCTGTCAGCCCTGACAAGGGGATATTTCGCGTCCGGCGGCATGGAGTTGCAGTTCAACGTGATCGATCCGGAACTGCTTTCGGACGCCCGGGCTCATCCGGGGAAACATCCGGGCATCGTGGTCCGGGTGGCCGGATACTGCGCTTATTTCGACGATCTACCGGATGCCGTGAAACAGGAAATCATCGACCGCACCTGGATTGCCTCATAAACTGCGGCGGGCAAGTCGGCTTTGGATCAGCTCGCCGGTATGCCGTCTTTTTCACCGTAAAGGAGAAAATAAACCACCGGCACGATGACCAGGGTGAAGGCGGTGGAGACAAAAAGGCCGAAAATAAGCGCCCATGCCAAACCGCTGAAGATGGGATCCAGGGTGATGGGCCAGGCGCCGAGCATGGTGGTGGCCGCAGTGAGCAGGATGGGGCGCATCCGCACCGCACCGGATTGTAGGACGGCCTGGCGTATGTCCATGCCCTTGTCCTGGGATGTCTGGATGAAGTTGATGAGCACCAGGGCGTTCCTGACCACAATGCCCGCCAGGGCGATCATGCCGATCATGGCGGTTGCCGTAAAAAAGACAGGGTTGTCGAAACCGCCCACGGGCCTGTTGGCAATGACGTTGAGCAGCCAGAAACCGGGCATGATGCCGATGAGGGTCAGGGGGATGGACAGCATGATGACAACCGGGAGCCGGTATGAAGCGCACTGGTATACGAGCAGGGCATAAATGCCGATGAGTGCGGCGGCAAAGGCGATTGACAGATCACGGAATACAACGACCGTGATCTTCCACTCTCCCTCACCGCGCCAGTTGATGGAGATGCCTTCCGGGAGGGGATGGTCTCTGAAATGGGACTGGAGGTTTAAAACCGCGAATGTCGGCCCTTTCCCGGCCATCTCCGCCGTAACGTAAACGACACGTTCCAGGTTCTTGTGATAGATGGTCCGGTCATAAATCATTTCTTCGAAAAAGCCCATCTCTCCGATTTGAACGTGGATGCCGTTTTTCCCCTTTACGACCAGGTTCTCAAGGTGCGCCCGGCTTGAGCGGGCTTCACGGGGCATACGGAGCAATATGGGCAGTTCGCTCTGCTCGGCCGGCGCCTGGAGCGTTCCCGCCATGATGCCGCTGACAGCCATGCGCAGCGCATCGGTGATATCTTTTACGGAAACCCCGCTTAAAGCGGCTTTTTCCCGGTCCACCCGAAAGAACAGCTTTTGCACATCCGCCTCGATGGACGTGTCGATATCCACGAGTCCTTCTTCTTCATGCATACGCAAGCGGATCATGTTGGCGGCAGCGATGAGGTCGTCATAGTCGTGGTGGGGTGCACCGTAAACTTCGGCAACTACGGTGGACAACACCGGCGGCCCGGGCGGCATTTCAACCAGTTTGATATTGGCGCCGGTCTGCCTTGCGATTTCATCGATATCGTTTCTGATCCGGAGGATAAACGCATGGCTGTCCTGTTTTCTTTGGGAATGGTGGACGAGGTTAACCCGGATGTCCGCCATGTGGGGTGCTTCACGCATATAATACTGTCGTATCATGGCGTTGAAATCCATGGGGGAAGCGGTTCCCACAAAAGACGTAAAATCGGTCACTTCCGCCTGGGTGAGAAGGTATTCCTCGAGTCTGGATACAACCGCATCGGTGTTTTCCAGCGTGGCGTGCTCGGGCATATCAATGACGATCTGGATTTCATTCTTGTTGTCAAACGGCAGCATCTTGAGCGGAACGAGCCCGGCTGCGGGCAGGACAAGGGAAATGAAAAAAAGAGCGACGGTTGCACCAAGCAGGGCGTAAGCCCGCCAGGGTGATGAGAGCAGGGGGCTGATTATCCGGCTATAGATTCTGTACATCCGGGTTTTGCGAATATCCACCGGCTGTTTTTTATTCTTGTCGACGCGCAGCAGGCTGCGGGCCAATGTGGGCGTTATCGTGAGCGCAACCACAGTGGAAAAGAACACCGCTGCGGGAACATTCACGGCCATGGGTGCCATGTAGGGGCCCATCATTCCCGTGATAAAGAACATCGGCACGAATGACACGATTACCGCAAGGGTGGACAGCACCACCGGCGGCATGATTTCGTCCATGGCCGTAAGAATGGCGTCCTTTGCGGGCATGAGCTGCATTTTAAGATGGCGGTAAATGTTTTCCACGCCGACGATGGGGTCGTCCACAAGCAGGCCGAGGGTCAGGATAAGCGCAAAAAGGGTTACCCGGTTGATGGTGTAGCCCATGTAAAGGTTGAACAGAAGGGTCAGGGAGTAGGTGATGGGGACGGCGATGGCCACAATCAACCCCTCACGCCATCCCATGACGAGCGCCAGCAGGCCGATGACGGTGATGATGGCAATCCCCAGGCTTGTGACGAGGTTGTTCACCTTTTCATTGGCGGTCTGTCCGTAATCGCGGGTGATGGCAACATGGATGTCATCTGGGATGACCGTCCCCCGAAGCTGGTCAATACGTGCCTGGACCTGGCGGGCCACCCCGACAGCATTGCTGCCGGTCTTTTTGGCAACGGCCACCGTTACCGCCGGAAACCGCTCCAGGGGTTTTCCCGAACCCGGCCCGAATCCCATGCGGGTGTACGTGTTGATTTCATCGGGGCCGTCAATGATTTTCGACACATCTTTGAGAAAAACCGGACGGTCTTCATACAGCGCAACCATGAGCCTGCCCAATTCCCCGGCATCCCGGATAAAGGGGCCGGCGGAAACCCTTAAGGTTTGACCCGCCTGGTCGATGGCGCCGGCTTCCATCTCCTCATTGGAAGCTTTGATGGCGGCCATGATGTCGGTGTGCGACAAGCCGTAGGCCGCCAGCCTTTCATTTTCCAGGTAGACATTGACCGTACGCGGCTGCCCACCGTGAATCGTTATGCGGGAGCTGTTTTCAATAGGCTGCAGGTGGTCGACGACCATTTCCGCGGTGCGGTAGAGATCATGGGTATCGTAACGCTCGCTGTAGAGGGTTGCGCTGATAATGGGGACATCGTCAATTTCAATGGGTTTTACCACCCACCCGGTGATGCCGGGCGTTACCATGTCAATGTTGGAAAACAGCTTGTTGTAAAGTTTGATCAGGCTGCCTTCACGGGACTCGCCGACGAAAAACCGCACGGTTACGATTGCCATTCCGGGCCGGGACATGGAATAGACATACTCGACGCCATCGATCTGGTAGAGCAGCTTCTCCAGGCGTGAGGAAACCATCTGCTCGACTTCTTCGGCGCTCCCGCCGGGATACGATACGTAAACGTCCGCAACCGGCACGATGATCTGCGGCTCCTCCTCCCGGGGTGTCATGAGAAGGGCCGCAGTCCCGGCTATCAGGCTGATAACGATGAAGAGGATCGCAAGGTTGCCCTCGAGGAAGGATTTGACAATTGTACCAGTAAACGGACGCTCCCCGGACAAGATGGTCAATCCTCCGTTTCAGAGTTGCCGGCCGCGGGAATAATGCCGCTAAAGGCTGCGGGTATGGGTTGGGCCAGTATGGATTCACCAGATGCAAGCCCGGACAGGATTTCAACACGCCCGTCCTGAACCGGGCCCGTTTTTACAAGCCGCCGGGTCACACGCCCGTCTGCAACTACCTGCACTATTTCAAGCTGACCGACACGGTAAACCGCGGTTTGTGGAATGAAAATAGCCACTTCCGGACTTCGTTCAATCCACACGCGGCCGAAGGCGCCCGGCAGAATATCCCGGCATTCGTGGGGAAGGCTTACCCTGATAGTCCGGGTTCGCGATACTGGATCGATCATGGCGAGAATTTCGGTCACTTCGCCTTTACAGGTGAGAAAAGGGGTTTCAAGCTGGACCTGAAGGTGGTCGCCGGGTGATATGGCGCCGGCAAGCCGCACCGGGACGTGAATTTCCATGCGCATGGCCTCCGGGTCGTAGACCACCATGAGCACCCGGCCGGGGGATGCCAGGTCGCCGGCCTCGATGCGGCGCTCCGTGACCACGCCGTCAATGGGGGACTTGATTTCGGTAAAGCTCAACATCACTTCTGCTTCAGTGGCGACTGCGCGTGCGCGCCTGAGTGCGGATGCGGCTTCGTTATATGACTTGTGGGTGGCGGCTCCGGATTCCAAGAGCCTCTTGGTGCGGTCATACTCGATTTGCGCAAGCTCCAGAACGGCGAGGGCCGCTGACAATTGTTCGAGGATTTCCCGGTCATCCAGTGAAATCAGCAGGGCCCCTTCGGCCACGGGCGTTCCTGCACCGGCATGAACGCCGGTGACGTGGCCGTTGAGCCGAGCGCTGATGTGGACCGTCTTTTCTGATGATACCGTACCGGTTACGTCAAGAAAGCGGGAAACAGGTTTTTTTTCAACGTAAAGTGTTTCAGCGCTATCGGGAACGGGGATGCCGGTGTCATGGGGAAGGGTTCCGGGGGGGACCCGTTCTCTGAGCACACCGGTGGTCCATATGATGATGGCGACCAGCCCGATCACCGCTGCAGCCGGTTTTGCCGCTTTTTTAAGGCCGGATAGCAGTTTCAAAAATTATCCCCCCCTTTTCATGGCTTGAATGCGGCGGCCTTTTTGACATAAAAAATGACAAATTCCAGGGAAGCAACCGGCATCTACCAGGGCCATTGTTTTCCCATGGCTCGGTTCAGATTGGCACGTGCATCGAGGTAATCGTAATATGCGGCCCTGTCGCGCACGAGGGAGCCGGTCATGGCGACCTGGGCGTTTAAAAGCGCGGTGATATCGACGGCACCGCTTTCATACTGGGTTCGCGTCATTTCCAGGGATGCTTCCGCCCTTTCTATGGCAATTTTCGTTACCACCCGGCGTTGGCGTGCACTTGAAAGCTTCAGCGCGGCGTCCTTCAAATCCAGGTCAAGCTGCTTGCGGGTTTGTTTCAGAAAAGCAACGGCTTCGTTTCGCATGGCACGCGACTCGGATGTGGCGCCGGACCGGGCATAACCATCGAAAATATCCCACCTGGCGGTTATCCCGGCAATGTAGCTGTCTTCAAAATGGTCGGAAACCCTGCGGTCCATGTCCAGGGAGCCGAATGCCGAAATGGTTGGCAGAAAAGCCCGCCTGGAATGCCTGAGGTCCGATTTCTTAACCCTTACAAGCAATGCCGCAGCCTGAAGTTCGGGCCGCCTTTCAACAGATGGCTTTTCCAAATCGCCGGTTGAGGAAACCGGGCGTTCATTTGTCGGCGGTATCAGGGCATGCGGACCGACGATTTCAGCACCGATGGCGGTGTTCAGGGCCGCAACAGCCATCTGGTAGCTGTTTTCTGCGTTTATGAGGTCTTCCTGTATTTGAGCGAGCTGCACCTCAAGGTTGAGCACATCGGTTTTGAGGGCGGCCCCCTCATGATACCGCTGCCTTGCCAGTTCAAGGCTTCCTTCAATGCTGGCGGCTGTTTCCTGAAACACTTCAACGAAGGCGCCGGCCTTGAGCGTTGCATAAAAGCCATGCGCGACTTCGTAGACAAGTGCGTTCCTGGCAGCAGACAGTTCATATCTTGAAAGATCGATGCCGTATTCTGCCATTTCTTCACGCATCCGGCTCCGGCCGCCATCATAAAGCAGGTACTGCATGCCCAGGCTGAATCGGGTCTGGTCGGTATGGCCGGGGTCGGCAGGGTCGAAATCCGGGTCAGTCATGTCGAGCGTTTTACGGTTCAACGCCATCATGAATGCCTGGGAAGGGTTGTTCGTGCGCATATAGCTGCCCGAGGCGCTTAATTGAGGGTACCATGCGGCGCGCGCTTGCAAATGGGCGGCGCGGGAAGCCTTCACGCGATAGGCGGCGGCTTCGATCCCTGGATTCATTTCAAGTGCGGCATCGATGCATTCATTGAGCGTAAGGGACCAGCCTGGCCCAGTGGGAAGAAACAAAAACAAGGCCGCGGTAGTGATCAGGCATATTTTTATCAACAGGCGGGTGAGCGGCAAATAGGCATCGTATTTGATCGTATAGCGCATGCGGCAGCTTTCACTTCATATATGAAATCAATTATTACGTGCAGATTCCGGCGACAACAGCAAAAAAAGAAAAAAAGATTATTGAAAACAATAACCCTGAACCGTTCGATCGTCAAGAAAACCATGCA
>SLGU01000094.1 GCA_007136525.1 Desulfobacteraceae bacterium
GAATGGTTGTGGGCAAAGGCGTGGCCGCGCTGTTTGTGCCAAAGCTCTATGAATACTTTGAAAAGAAAAAACTCCTGAGCATTGCCATTAAAAAACAGATCGGTGCGGATCATTTTGATGCATTCATCGCTGTCATGAGCAACCCCGAGGCTGACCGGGTATCCGGCAAGGACGCCGGACACATGCTGACCAATGATCTGGTGAAAAATAATATCACTGAAATTTCGGCCGTTTTCGAAGACGACCAGCTGAATTTTGAGAAAAACCTGCCATGGCGCGTGGCCATGGCCATGCACCGGCTTGCCAAGGATCTGAAGCTGCTGCCGCTGTTCAAGGGAATACCCGAAGCGGTGGTCAGCAAAATGAAGCGGCAGTCCGTCGAAGATATCATCCGCCCACTTGCACATCCGCAGTTGCTCAATGATTTTCTGGTCAACTGCTATATTATCGCCGAACATGTCAAAAACATGACGCCCAGGGAGATTGAACAGATCATTGTGGATGCCCTTCCGGCCCGGACCCTCCTGCCCGCATCCCAATATACGTTTGACGAACTGGAATGGCTGAACCGGAAAGCAGCAGAAGATCCCGGTGACGTCCGGATTGAGCAGCGCCTGCAAGGCATCAAGCGCATTCTGAAAATGATTTCGCGGCGGGTCGTCCTGGAAGATATCGCCGGGGGGCATCATTTCCTGGCCTATCTCTATGAAAATGAGATTCTAACGTTTGAAGAACTGCCGGTTGACGCCCAGTATGTGATCAATACCCGAAAAATGGCCGGCGATATCCGAAAAAACATCGATGATTACGAAAACGGAATGATTTCCGCGAAATCCGGCGAAGACCGCATGGTGTATATCAATTGTTTTCGAAGGGCCGCCGGCCTGCTCATCGAAAATGGGGACTGGCCGATTCTCCAGCGTATTGCCGGTTGCATAAGCGCCGTAGCCGCTGAGGCAAACAGCGACTCAAAAGTGCTGATACAAGCCGATGCGGCCGGCCCTGACCATCCATCCGAAGAACTTTCAATGGAAAACGGCAAGGCGTCTGAAGAAAAGGACAAATTGGAGCGGTTGTTCACCTATATATTCAAAGACCAGACGGACAAGCTGATCCATGCCTATGAAACCGCTGATTCTGAAAAACAGTCGCAACTCAATGCCCTTATAGATGAACTGGGATATTTCGGCATAGAGGTCCTGGGCCGTATCCTGTGTGAAGCCAAGGACCGCCAGCTGCGGGGTCAGATTTCAGCAATGCTGACGCAGCGCCCGGACAAAGCCAGGCAATGGGTGAAAGGTGTTTTGATCAATCCGAATCATCCCTGGTTTGTATATCGAAACGCGATGCTGATACTGGGGGAGGTCAGCACTGATCCGGAAGATGCGGACTGGGTAAGGCGCTTCCTGTATGACGAACATCCCCGGCTGCGCCTTGAGGCTTTGAGCGCAATCGTTGCATTGAAGCCGGAAGACACGGAATCGCTGATTATCGACCGCATCATGGACACCGACAACCGGGTCAACTGGCGGGCGGTCAAAGCCATAGCTGAACTTTCGGAAGTCAGTGAAAAAGGTATGGACACCATTTTGTCCCATATACGATCAGCGGTTCCGGAGGAAACCGAAGCGGCGTCCGTTCACTTGAAGCACGTGGCCCGCTTGATAACCGCCATTCAGGGGCTGTCGAACATTCCCATGCCCAAACGCGTGGAATCTGATATTCTCGATTTTGTCAAGAAGATTGCCCCAACGGAAAAAAAATGGCACCGTTTGCTCAAGCTTTCCAGGGGCAGCGAAGACGATATGCTGGTTGTCAAGGCGGCTGCCCCGCTTCTTGGGCGTATCGGCGGGCAGGCATCCGAGGCCTTTCTGAACGGGTTGGAGAGATCCTGGCCGGATTTGTCGGAGGCGGCCCGACAGGCGGTTCAAACCCTGAAAAACCGGGAAATGGGCGTAAAATGACAAATGGGGCGATGGATCCGGGCATTCAGTCCCTCATGGCGGTGTGCCGCGTCAGGGGGCTCGCAGTTGAAGCAATAGACAACGGTTTTCGTGTGGAAACGGGCGGTGCTGATACCGTCCTCATTGATATATACCGGTTTTCACCCGGTTCCGTCCATGCATTGGCACGGATTGAGGGCGTGGATACCGATGACGGGAAAAGCATGTCCGGGATTTCAGCGGCCGGTCGACTCCTTGGGGAAAAAATGAACGGCATCGCGGCAATAACGCCTTTCAAGCGCTCAAATGATCCGGGAGACACTTCTTTTTATGCCATGATCAATATGGCCGGCACCCCGGACTACCACGAAACCGTTGAAATAATGGACGGGCGCCACGGCGCGGAAACAGAAGGAAGTGAAAAACTGCTCCAGGAAGCGGTATCGCGGCTGGAGGCCGTGGACGCCGCCATGCTGCGCCAGGCCATGGACGCCCTTGAACTCCCCCGAAGCGGTAATGTCCGGATCGTTCTGTCGCGGCTGTTTCGCAGCGCTGTCGACCCGGAGGAACTGGACGCGGCAGTTAAAGTCGAGGCCGCAAAAATCACCCGTCAATCCGATATCGACGCGATTGATGGTCTGCGGCGATCTTCATCAGAGGGGGTTCTGCTACCCCTGATTGATTTGCTCTGGCATCAAATCAATGGGGACAGATCGGCCTAAATATATCCCCATTCCTTCAGCCGGGTATGTGCATGCTGGGCGTATTCCCCCTGGTTGACCTTTTTCAGGTAGTCGATATATTTTTGTGCCGATGGTTCCCGCCGCTCCATACCTTCCAGGGAATACCCCTGGAAAAAGATGGTGTTCGGGTTTCCGGGCAGGTTTTTTTCATAGTCATCGAACTGTGCCAGGGCCTGCTCAAAATTCCTGAGGCGCAAATGCGTCATGCCGAGAATATGTTTGGCCTGGTGTTCACCGGGATAGATGGCTCTGGCATTCTGCGCGAACCGGTTGGCATCCGGGTTGTTCCCAAGCGCCATATGGCACTTGGCCATTTTGAGGTTTCCCGTGTAGTCATCGGGTGCACTGCTCAGAGCCCGTTCATAGTGCTCAAGGGCTTTTTCAGGGTTTTTTTTCATCATTTGCCCGTCTCCGTCCTGCATGGCCCGGATTGCCGGTGCAATTTTTCTCAGCGCGGCCGTATGGTCCATATACCTTTCCTTGTAGAGGGGTCTGTCTTTCCGCTCTTCGGCATAGCTGCTTTCAACTTCCTTGACTGCTGTCTTGTAGCGCTCGCTGCTCATGGGATGGGTGGAAAAAAGCGTCGCCACATAGCTTTCATTTTTCCCCGACATTTCCTTGAGCATGTTCATGAGCCCCTTGTAACCATCCGGATTGTAACCCGATTGGGCCATGTATTTCAGACCGAGGGCGTCCGCTTCCCTTTCCTGGTCACGGCTGTATCCCGCAAGAAGGGCACCCGCACCGATGCCGCCCAGCCCGGCGACGAGGTCTCCCATCTGGTCCCCGGCAGCCACCTGTGCGCCGGATAATATCACGGCGGCCAAAAGCCCCCGGGTCATCCGCTGGGCCGTGTGACGGGCGGCCACATGGCCGGCTTCATGGCCGATCAGGGCTGCCAGTTCGGCTTCATCATCCATGCTAAGCAGAATGCCGCGGGTGATGCCGATGGTCCCCCCGGGAAAGGCGTAGGCGTTCACATATGGCGCGTTCAGGGTATGAAAGGAATATGGCATGTCCGGGCGGTGGCTGTTTTTTGCAACGCTGTGGCCGACCCGGGATACATAGTCATTGAGGGCTTTATCAAGGGTAATGCCATAATCGGCGGAGATCTGGTGTGGTGAGTTCTCCCTGTCCACGCCGATTTCCTGGTCCCGGGACATGAGCATGAGCTCCCGTCGTCCGGTTACCGGGTTGACCGCGCAACCCACCAGGAATCCGGCACCCGCGAAAACCGAGAGGCGCAGGAAGTCCCGCCGGCTGATACTGCCGGCCAATAAATCGGCTTTTTCCGTGTCGTTTATGAATTTTTTCATGATCGTCATCCTTTTCATATTTTTCTGGGAAAATGGCGTTTACCTGCAACAAAAAAAATTGTCAAGCAGAACCGGAAACACGCAATTGCCGCTCGTCCGCCTGCAATCCTTACCGCTCCGTGAGAATTTCGTCGATTCGGGCCTTCAGTTGATTAAACATATCGTCCTGGTGATCAATGACCGATGCCGAGGTGATCGCGTCCAGATCCCGGTACTGGTAGTCCCATTCAGAGCCGCCTGTCGTCAAAAACAGGACAACATGATCTTTGCGTTCCAAATCGTTGAGAAAGGATTTGAAGGAAAGGTTCAAATGGCTGTATGCAATACACGTGTCCATGATCAGAATGGCGTCGTATCTGTCCTCCCGGATCTCTCTCAGGGTCGAGATGTTGACCACGTCGATATTCGCCGTTGTCCTGTAGTTTTCAATAAGCCGGTTGCGGATACCATCCTTGAATTCGCTGGGATTGGATGCGATCAGGATATGGTAATCGGCATCTGCCTGGACAAAGCGGTCTTCTTTAATATGGCGGGCGCAGGACAGGAGGATGACGCACAGGAACAACACCCCGCCCATTATCCAAAACGGTCTTGCAGGGAAGGTTTTCATGGTTTCCTTTTTTCCCCCGTTTTAAAAGTATATGATATCATGAGAGAATTATATTGACATAAAAAATTTGTATTCTATATAACAATATTTATAAGGGGTGCGGCGAATCTCTGCAATATATTTTATATGTAAAACGGCCTGCCGGGATTCATGGGTGCCATACCGAAACTTTTTCATGTCAACAGCGATAAGGCGGGAGATCAGGATGGATAATGTACTGATTGTCGACGGCGACAGGGAACACCTGGCCGTGATCCGGAAAGGCTTCAAAGAATTCCACCATTTTGAGCTGCTGACGGCCTTGAACGGAAAGACTGCCGTGGAAACGCTTCAGCAGGCAAGGGTTTCGGTGGTTATTGTCGACATGTCCCTGCCGGATATGGATGGTGTTGAACTGGTCGCTTTCCTGACCCGCAACTATGCCGCTACGCCCTGTATCGTGATGATCGAGTCCGGCAAGCCGATACCGATTTTCAGCGATCGCAGTGAAAGCGAATCGGTTCTGACCTATATTGAAAAACCCTTTTCGTTCAGGTCCCTGGTATCCATCATTTTCAACGGGCTTCACCTCAAGGATGAAGGGTTGTCGATCAATGGCATCACGCTCAAACGCCTGCTGCCGCTTGTGGCGTTGTGTGCCAAGACCTGCCGCATGGAAGTCTCCTCCGGCAAGCACAGAAAAGGTTTTCTCTACTTTCAGGACGGTATACTGCTGGATGCCATGTCCGACAACCAGTCCGGCCTTGACGCCGTCAGGCAGATGGTGGAATGGCCCAAGGTCATGGTGACCACCTCCCCGTTGCCGGGAAAAAGGAACAAGGCGCGAATCAGTACGAAAATCATCGATATTGTCGGGGCGGAATGGAAGCAGAACTGGTTGTCGGCGGAATCGTCGAAAAAGGAGAAAGAAAAACTGTTTGAAGCCGCCCCGGCTAAGCCGGCTTCTCCGAAAAAAGCGGCGACTGCGCCCCCGGGAAAGCAAGCTGCGGGGTCCCGGCTGGAAGCGGGATTGAAACGCTATGCTGCTTCACTCCGCTCTATTAAAGGCTACCGCGGCGTCGCTGTGCTCGGCCCTGACGGGTCCATCCTGGCGACGGACACAGAGGGCGAGCCGCTTGATTTTTCCAGTTTTGCCTCGGAATTCAACAGCATCATTTCTTACTGCAACAAGACCGCCACCCAGAAGGGGTTCAGCCAATGCACCGGCGTCACGCTGCACACCAAAAAGGGAATTATCATCATGATGTGCGCGGATGTCTACAAACACGGCAATTTTCGCTTCATCGGCGTCTTGGCGCCCGATGCAAACGGCTATTTCATGCAGGTTCAGCTTGAAAAAGCCATTCCGAATATCCTGGCCGCAATGTAATTCCATTTTGTATTCAAGATGACATCAAGGCGGCAAGGAGGAGGCGACGCAGGCTTACTGACAGTAAGTTGAGGCGCCGACGGCGCAGCCGACACAGATGCCGCTTGAATGCGAATTGGAATGAACGGCACCGGTCATGACCCGGTCGCGGCGGGTCAAGCCGGTTTTAGAATCACGAGGGCGTCTGCGGCCACCGGCCCCGCTCCCGAAAGGATCAGGGGGTTGATGTCGACCTCCCGTATCTGCGGGTGCAGAAAAGGCAGCTGGCTCAGGTGCACCAGGATATCGGCTATCCCGTCCACGTCAGCCGCCGGCATGCCCCGGTAACGGCCAAGCAGTTTTGCCGATTTGATCTCCCCGATCATTTCAAGGGCATCTTTCATGTCAACGGCCGCCAGCCGATAGGTCACATCATCGATGGCTTCGGTGAGAACCCCGCCTATCCCAAAGGCCGCGCAGAACCCGAACTGTTCATCCCGGGTGACCCCCGCCAGCAGTTCGCGCCGGCCCTCGATCATCCCTGCCGCGAGTACCGGCACATTCCGGCCGGCGGCCTTTTGTATGGCACGATATGCCCGGGCTGCCTCGCCGTCGCTTGCGATGTTCAAATGCACCAGATCCTGCTCGCTCTTGTGGAGGATGCCCGGGTCACAGGCCTTGAGCGCCACCGGGTATCCGATTTCGTTTGCCGCGGCAACGGCTTGCTCCGGGCTGAAAGCCATCCGTTCCGCCGGTACCGGTATCCCGTAGCAGGCAAGCAGCTTTTTGGCGCTGTATTCGTCGAGGGATTGCAGCCCTTTTTCCACCGCTTCGGCAATGATCTTTTCGGCGGCCGGATCCGCATCCAAGGCCCTGTGGGGC
>SLGU01000017.1 GCA_007136525.1 Desulfobacteraceae bacterium
TGAGCAGCTGCTGGCGGGTCTTGCTGAGGGTCCTTTCCGTGTTCAATTGTTCGCTGATATCGACCAGGATGCCCACAGAAGCAAGTTCTTTTCCTTCCTCGTCATAAAGGATGCTGGCGGACAGGTTCCCCTCAATGTCTCCGCCGTTTTTTGTTTTAAACAAAACCGGGTAGGTGCTTAAAATGCCCTTGCCGCCGTAATCGGGGCTGCGCATCATCTTCATGACCTTGCGCGCCATCCCCTCGGGATAAATCTTGTCGATCGTTATTTTTCCGATCACGTCTTCCGCTTTGTAGCCTAAGATATTCTCCGCGCTGCTGTTCCAGATGATCACGTTCCCCTTGAGGTCGGCGGCCATGATGGCATTCGGGGAGCACTGAATGGTTTTATCGAGAAAATCGATGGCTTCCTGCATTTTCTGCTCGATCCGCTTGCGCTCGGAATGGTCAACCACAATCCCTTCGTAGCCTTCTATCTTGCCGTCGGCATCGTAGCGGACAATACTGGTAATCAGGACCTGGATAATTTTTCCATCCTTTTTTTTCCATTCCACCTCGTAATCAACCACGCTGCCATGCTTTTCAACGATCTGCTGGTAGATTTTACGGTCTTCCGGCCTGACAAAGATTTCAGTGGCCAGATCCAGGGATAGCAGTTCTTTTTTGCCCGTATAGCCCAATATTTTCAGCAGCGCCGGATTCACATCCAGGAACCGGCCCTGCTTGGTGCTGATAAACACGCCGCACCCGACGTATTCAAACAGCCGCTTGTATCGCTCTTCCGAAGACTTCAGCCGCGCTTCCTGCTGCTTGCTTTGGGTAATGTCCCTGTATATGGCAAGCAAAGACCGCGTGCCGTCCTTGTTGGCCACCGGCAATTCAACCAGGCTGAACGAGCGTCCAATATGCGGTATGAAAACCTCGCTGTGCCGCTCCTCGCCGGTCGCAAACACTTCCGTGTGGCAGCACCAGGGGCAGATGCTGTCCTCCCGGTGAATCACCTCGTAGCATTTCCGGCCGATGCCTTCGCCAAAAAGGTTTACCATGGCCTTGTTCATGTACTCGATGATCCAGTCCTTGCCAACGATATAGATCCCGTCTTCCAGGGCATCCATCGCATCCATCAATCGGGTGATGCTGTTTTCGGCCATGCGGTCGCAGCTCCTTTTTCCCAGTTTCTCCAGAACATTAATGAAACAATTGTACACATGCAGCAGAAAAATGCCGGATATCGCCAAACACGAACATCCGGGGGTTGTGCACAGCGGGGTTGCCAAGCGGTATGCCTTGTTGCCGGTTCTGCCGATAAAAACTATAATATCCTGACTTTTAATTCAATAGAAAACACCCGGCCCCTGAACCGATGACAAACCATCTCACCTGAAAACCACCTCACCCCGGGCCCGGAAAAACCAATCCGTCATATTTTTCCAAACATGCCGAAACGCTCCAGGATAAGCCACGTCTTGACATCACACTTGATATCCCGCCTTTGGCACAAACGGTGCGCGTCTTCCGGAGACACAAAGACCACGCCGATATCCTCGGCGCTGCCGGTGGCGTGATCCGAAGGGGTCCCGGTGCAGTCCGCGTATACCATGGCCACGGATTCATCGGTCAGACCCGAAGAGGAATAGATGGGCGGACTGACCCGGTGAATCCGGGAAAGGGTGAGGCCGGTTTCCTCGTAAAACTCCCTTTTTGCGCAGTCCTCGATGCTTTCCCCCGGGTCCACCAGCCCCGCCGGAAACCCGTATAGCCAGTCCGCCAGCGGAATCCGGAACTCCCGGATAATCAAAAGCCAGCCGGTTGCTTCATGCAAGGCGGCGATGACCGCCGCATCGGGTTTTCCGAAAAGGCCGGTTTCTGCCTTGGGCGGATCACTGCGCGATGCGTATGACCAGGTTTTCTGCGTGCCGTTTTTGTCCAGGTAGCGCATTTCATAGAGATTGACGAATTTTTCGTCCGTAATCCGGCCGACCCCGAGGATGTCAATCTTATTTTCCGTATTTTCACTTTTTTGCATAAAAATCCCTTTCATTGGTTTGCCATGCTATGGGGATTGCGCTTGAACGGTTTTGTTTTACGGTGTTGTTTTACGGTTGTCAAACAGGCTGTTTTTCACTACATTACCAATGAAAATGAAACAAGGCCATACCTTTGGCAAACGGAAAATGCACCCCGGGGGAAAAACATGAAGCTCAAAACAATAACAGCCATACTCGCCGCGCTGCTGATCAGCGGCACGGCCCACGCACAAGATGAGACAAAAGGCGACATCCGGCTTTTTCAAAGCTTTTTTGAAGATGCGCACATTACACCGGATGTCTACCTGGATACCGAGTTCGCTTTCAGTTATTACGACACCAGGGGTGTCGATTTGGGGCTATACGAGCTTGCATGGCGCATGGGGGTGCCGCTCAACCCCTCAACCGAGCTCCACGGCAGACTCGGGCTGGTGCATGCAGACTTAGACAATGGATCGGAAACCAGCATCTCTGATTTATATCTCGGCGGACGGCACCTGTTCATCGATCAGGAAACCAAGGTGAGCGCCGGCGGGTTTGTCACGATACCCATCGGCAAGGAGGAAGCCTGGCAGGACAATTTTGATGTCGGCGCATACACGGCACTGAGGCATCCCGTCAGCAGCGAGGTCGTGCTCACAGGCACCATCGGCCTGATATTCACGGAAAAATACAGCAGGGACCATGAAACGACCCTGCGCCTTGCCGGCGGCGCCATCTACGATTACAGCAGCGACGTTTCTTTTCTCGGGGAGGCCGTCATCGAGACCCGGTATGATTACATGCTGCTTTCCGGGGGCATCGATTACAAGTTCGACCGGAAAAGCAGCTTCCGCTGTGGGCTTGGCGTGGGAGTTGACGACGGCGCCCCGGACATACAGGTATTGCTGAGCTTTTTCTGGGTTTTTTAACAAACTGCGCCCGTATCCCCATCTGGAACCGCCGGATCGCAGTCATACCCGTGCCCCTTCGGGATTATCGGCACGCCAAAGTCGCCAACCGGATTTTTTTCGGCATCGGCTACTGTCAGTAGATTAATCCTGTCATTATGGAAAAGGAAGCGCCCGATGAAACACGTCCATGTGCTTGTTTTCTTGATTGCCGTCGTTTTTCTTACCGCATGCTCCGCTGAATACGAAGAAAATGCAGATTCATGGGGATTTACCGCCCCGACCGCCCACACCATTGAAAGAAATAAAAGCTTTGCCAAAAAACTGGCTTTAGACGATGCCCAGGATTTTGAAGACGCCAGACGGGGACTGATTGCCGTTCCTGAAAACCTGATGATTATGGGAGACGACGGCGAAGTATTGCGCAATATACAGGAATTCGCCTTTCTCAATGCCGAAGAAATTCCGTCTTCCGTCAACCCCAGCCTGTGGCGGCAGGCACGGCTCAACAACATCCACGGGTTGTTTGAGGTCACGCCTGGCATTTATCAGCTCCGCGGATTTGATATTTCCAATATGACCATTATCAGCGGCAAAACCGGGTGGATCATCATAGACCCGCTCACCACAAGGGAAACCGCGGCCGCGGCCATTGCTTTCGCGCGTGAGCACCTGGAACCCCGGCCCATTAAGGCTATTATCTTCACACACAGCCATATCGACCATTTCGGAGGGGTCCTGGGCGTTGTTTCCTCGGAAGAAGTGGCCCGCGAAAATATCCGGGTGATTGCGCCTGAAGGCTTTATGATAGAAGCCACCAGCGAAAACATCATGGCTGGCACGGCCATGAGCCGTCGTGCGGGTTATCAGTTCGGCAAGGATCTGCCCGCTTCCGAACGCGGCTATGTGGACACCGGCCTGGGAAGCCGCATCCCTTTCGGCACCTACGGGATTATCGCGCCGACAGACATTGTTGGTCATACGCCACAGGAAATGAATGTGGACGGTGTGAATTTCGTCTTTCAGTATACTCCGGAATCAGAAGCGCCAGCGGAACTGACATTTTACCTACCCGATTCCAGGACCTACTGCGGAGCTGAAATTCTGAGCCATAACATGCATAATCTTTATACGCTACGGGGGACCAAGACACGTGATGCCCTGAAATGGAGCGGATACATCAACGAAGCCATTGAATTGTTTCCCGATGCGGAGATTTTTTTCGCCAGTCACCACTGGCCCATCTGGGGAAAGGATCGGGTCCGCGATTTTCTGGAAAAACAGAGAGATCTTTACAAGTTTATGCATGATCAGACATTGCGTCTGGCCAACGAAGGCTATACACCGAGACAGATCGCCGAGCGAATCGCCCTGCCCGAATCATTGGACAAAGAGTTTTACAACCGCGGTTATTACGGCACACTCAGTCACAATTCAAAGGCGGTTTACCAGCATTACCTGGGATGGTATGACGGCAATCCGGCCAATCTCAATCCCCTGCCGCCTGAAGCGTCAGCCAAACGCTACGTGGCCTATATGGGCGGGCCCGACAATATCCTCGACATGGCTTCCCAATCTTTTGAAGACGGAGAATACAGATGGGTGGCCGAGGTGCTCAACCACCTGATATTTGCCGAGCCGAACAATAAAAAGGCCCGCATGCTGCTGGCCAAGACCTATGACCAGCTCGGTTACCAGGCGGAATCAGGGGTCTGGAGAAGCGTCTATCTGAGCGCGGCTTACGAACTGCGGCACGGTCCTCCGGAAAAAGGTCTTAATCTTTCCAAGGCGAAAGAGTTGCTGAAACGAACGCCGCCCGAAAGGTTTTTCGATACCATATCCGTAAGGTTAAACGGTCCCAAGGCTGAAGGAAGGCAGATGGTGATCAACGTCAATTTTACGGATCTGGGAGAAAACCATGTGTTAAGCCTTAAAAACGCCGTGCTCCACCATAAGCCGGCCGCTCTTGATCCTGACGCGAATGTGACCCTTGAAATCACCTATGACCTGTTTATACGCATTTTGATCGGCGAAGCCGGGCTGCGCGAAACGATTTTTTCCGATGATCTCAAGGTTTCGGGAAGCCGCCTGGACCTGTTGCGATTTCTTATGCTGCTGGAAAGGCCGGACAATAATTTCAATCTGATCGAGCCCGTTTTATGACAATCTTACGGCTTATGCCAGATCTCGTTCCTTCAGGACTCTAAATCACGTCACCCCTTCGGGGTTTTCGGGCGCAGGCGAGCAGCACCCTACTTAAAATGATTACATGCTGCTTTCCGGCGGGATTGATTACAAGTTCGACCGGAAAAGCAGCTTCCGCTGTGGGCTTGGCGTGGGTGTTGACGACAGCGCCCCGGACATAAAGGTATTGCTGAGCTTTTTCTGGGTTTTTTAACAAACTGCGCCCGTATCCCCATCTAGAACCGCCGGATCGCAGTCATTTCGGTGCCCCGAACACTTTTAATATAAAGTGTCAGGATGAAACAACGCCTACCGTCGTCGTCCACTGTACCAGTAGCCGCCTCCGCCGCCGAAAACAATAAGCAACACTAAAATAAGAATGATCAGTCCTGTAGTACTCATGGTCATTTCCTCTCTTTAATTTATTGTATTTTTTTGGTAGTTCCCGGAATGCTTTTTCCGGGAGATTCAGTTACTCTGCTTTTTATAAATACAATTTTTATGCCAGCTCTCCTATACTCAGCATCACATCACCCATCATTCTGATTTTTATATATAATCAGTTAAAAAGAATCTACAGCGCTATCCTTAAACGCCATATAAAACGGGTCATATTTAACCACTGGTCATATAGTACCCTTTTTAAAAAAGGGGTCAAATCCGGAATGAAGGCGGCTTATCCCCGAATTGATTGCCCAGATCGTGAATAAATGGGTTCCGTAATGGCAAAACAAATTTCCAGGCCGTATCCCAGGCGTATCTATGAAACAAGATGGAAAATATTTAATGAAAGGGAGGTGGGGTGCTGGGGTGGACGACGGCGCACCGGTATCCAGGTGCTGTTAAGCGAGCACCCCCCCGATATATACCGATGATCCGATCATGCCTGCGAACGCGGTGGTCCGGGCTGGCCATGAAAAAGCAGATGCTTTTACTTAGAAGCCCTTTACTTCTTGAAGGCCAGCATTCCGATACCGGCCAACGCAGAAACCCCGCCGGCAATAAAAAACCACATGGTGGCGTCCGTAAAGCGGCCGGTAATGGCTTCCGTGATCTGGTCGTCCATCGCCTGGGAAGATTGATAGCCGAAAAAAAGAAGCACGATCCCGATTCCAAGAAGTACGATGCCGATAATTTGATTTCCGCCCATTTTGATTCCTTCCGTCGTTTCAGTGGTTGCGCCTGCAAAACGGGAGAGCAGCCAGCCTCGGGTGAAATCCTTCAACGGCTTGACGCCGGAAAATGCCCGACACAAAACGCCTCCCGGTTAAAGAGCGTTTATTATACTTCATTCAAAATTATAACCGGATACGGCTGAATTGCAAATCGGCGTTGTCCTGTCAGGAAATATTGCCGATGAAAAAACGCGGCATCTATGAAATTTTTGTAGAAAGTTTTGTGCGGGCGCGCCGCGCCCGGGCTTGAAAAAAAACAAAGGGGAGAGCGGCGAAGACGGGGGGCTGGCGAAAAAGCGGTGGAACGCCATTGTATGGCATAAATAAAACGTTTGCCGGACCCATGCGGGTCAAACCATTTATTTTATTGGCGCGCCCGGAGGGATTCGAACCCCCGGCCTACGGATTCGAAGTCCGGCGCTCTATCCGGCTGAGCTACGGGCGCAGTACAGGTATTGCAGGAAAAGGTGAAATGGGGTGAGTGATGGGACTTGAACCCACGGCCACCAGGGCCACAACCTGGCGCTCTACCAACTGAGCTACACCCACCGCAACCTTTGAAGAAA
>SLGU01000012.1 GCA_007136525.1 Desulfobacteraceae bacterium
CCGCCCCGGTAAACCGCGCAGCACAATGGGCCGCTTCGGCCGAAGCCACCAGTTTTACGCCGATATCGTCCAGGACATCCGGGGTAATTTCCAGACGGATGGCTGTTTCCCGCTGCATCTGACGGACCGCAAACGCCACGTCCCCGGCCTTGAACGCGCGGATAAAGCCATGGGTGCTCTCAATGATTTCCACCCATTGGTTTCGCCAGGTGCCATCGATAAACCCCTTGATCCAACGGCTGTTGATATCCGCGGATTCATGGGGAATGCCGCAATAGGCGACCAGCATCCGTTCATTGAGCCACGACGATTTTCGGGGCTCAAGCAGGGATTCCCGTTCATACCAGCGATCACGTCCGACACCCTTCCAGTGCCACGCATGAACCCCCCCGTACGCGGCAGCCATCTGGTCCTGGCATCCACATGGCACGCCGGCGACCGTCTCCTCAAGGGCATGGGCCAGTTCCGGGATGCGTTCCGGTTTTATATCGCCTGTGCCCGCAAGGGACAGCAGGCGGTTAAACGCGCCGATCACTGCCACCGCAGCCGACGATGAACCGCCCAGTGCGCTTTTTGGCGGTGAGGCCGAATTGATTTCAATGTGAACACCGTCAATTCTGAAATAGGCGGCAATGGCGAATATAAGCCCCATGGGATGGTTGAACGGCACCCGGTCAATCGGGTATTCAGCGGGATCAAATCCCTTTGAGCTCACCTTTACAAAACCGGGCGTATGGGCGGAAACCCGGACGGTGGTGCGCATGTCAAGGGCGATATTGAAGGTCAGCGGGCCAAGATAGGACATGGGGTAAAAAAATACGGCGATATCAAGCGTACCCCCGAGGTCGATTCGGCACGGTGCAGATGCAGAAACCGGCTGCCCTTTTAGAATGCTGTGAATCGTGTGTTCCATTGAGCCCCTTGCTATCTCAGGTTTTTCAGGAATTCAAGGCTTTTTGGCATTCGGCCCAGGTGATAGGGAACGAACGATTCAAGTACACGCTGCGCCTCGGCCTGTGATTGTGCGCTGAACCGAAGCCGCATGGCCGCATCGGTGTCACAGGCCTGCACCCATGACAGCAGCTTGACGGTCCCCTTTGAAATCGGCATTCGAAACCGGCTGTCACCAGCGTAACATCCATTGCATACAATGCCTCCCTTTGCAAGATCAAAAACAACCGCGTTGGTGTCTAGGCTTTCAAGGGAGCATTCACAATCGATACAGGATGCCAAATGGGGCGCAAAGCCCGTCAAGCTAAGAAACCGGACCTGAAAAATGAGGCTCAGTACATGGGGGCTGACATCTCCCGTGTCCAGGGCGCCCAGGCTGTAATCGAGCAGGGTGTAGATTTCGGGCTGCGCCTTGAACTCCTCAAGCCAACCGTGGACCAGGTCCGTCCAATAGCTCGCATACGCCGTTTCCAGCAGGGCGCCGCGAATGCCCATGAACGATGCGCGCATGGAAGCCTCCTGGAGGACCGGCAACCCATTGTTCCGGCTTTTCCGGCATACGATATCCAGTTTCGTAAAGGGCTCGAGCAACCCGGAAAAACGCTTCCGGCTTTTTTTTGCATTTTTGGCAATCACGGAGATTTTTCCGCGTCTCAATGAAAAAAACGACACAATCAGATCGAAATCCCCGAAATCCGTCCGCTTAAGCAAGATTGCCGGTGAAGAGAAGCATATCATGGTTTTTCTGCTTCTTTCTTACGGATCAGAACATTGACAGCTTCTCCCGGTGCGCCCTTGAGATTGACAGCATGGTTGTTGATAAAAACCTTTACACCATGTGTATCGCTCAATGTCAAATGAAGCGCTTCTGAGGCCTCTACCTGCATCTCATCCCTCGGATTAAGCGTATATTGCTCAGGACTATGGCCATCGATGGCCAGGTGGATACGGGTTTCAGCAAGCGCAACAAGCTTCAGGCGAAGCCGGTCATTGAGCGTATAAGCGTATTCTTCATTGTCTCCCGGCGGCGCGGGTTCGTGTTCAAAAAAAACAAACGCCTGGGGCGCTTGAGAGGCGGCGAGCCCGGGTTCATCCATATATTCCGTTACGGGTGCATTCAGCCCTTTGAATACCGTTATTGAAATGATCACCACAATGAGCAGCACGCCAAGGGCCACGGTCATTCGGTAAACCGAATGCTTGCCGGATCGCATGAGATCCTGTTCGGACTTTGCCGATTCCAGCCAGGCTTTTCGGTTAATTTCATAGCGTTGAACAATATCGGCCGGATCAACGCCAATAACTTCGGCATATGCCTTTAAAGTCCCCTTGACATAAACTTCATCCGGCAGTTTTTCATGATCTTCCGTCTCGATGAGCATCAAATGCCATATGCTAACGCGAAGATGGTCGGCAACGGAACTGATGGCTATCCGCCGGCTTTCCCGTATGGCCTTGAGATACCGTCCGAATGACAGGATGTAGGGTGTCTGCATGGGTCTATTATCCGGCCGGATTCAACGGCATAGGCCATTGGTTATAAAATGATGCGGATATGGGCAGATTTTCTCAACGATTCAAGCCACTGATCAAATTTTTCTTCAACCTTCTGCTCAAAAAGTTGTTGCCTTATTTTTTCCTTTACGGTTTCAAATTCCTGTTTTGCCGGCGCCTCAACGGCATCAAGGAAAAAAATCTGAAAACCCATATCCGTTTGAATGATATCGGTGAACTGGCCGGGCTCAAGGGAAGCCATAACAGGTTGCAGGTGCTCGGAGAGATCTTCCAGTGCAAAAGCACCGAGAGCCCCCCCATCGGGTGCATTGGGCGCCATGGAGTGCTTAATGGCCATTTCGCTGAATGAAGCGCCCGCTTTGAGGGATTCCAAAACCGTTTCCATTTTCCGGTGCACCTGCCGACGGTCTTCCCCGAAAGGCATGAATATGTTTTTTAACCGGTACCTGGGCGTGATCCCGAATTTTTCAGCATCGGCCTCGTAATAATCCCGTATGTCACTATCGGTTACGATGATTTGGGATTTGACCTTCTCGTTTATCAGCTTGTTTCTGAGTATCTGCTGCCGGAGGTCTTCCCTGTATGCGTCAATGCTCATGCCGCGCACTTCCAGTGCCCGCCTGAGATCTTCGTGGGTCATCCGGTTGACCGCCTTGATCTGCTCAATGGCGGCATCGACTTCTCCGCCACTGACGCGTATGCCGGATTCTCTGATAACCTGGTCGGCAAGCGTTTCATCGATCAACTCGTCGATGAGCGCCGATCGCACTTCATAAATTCTTTCCACCGCTTCTTCGGGCGAAACCCCGCTTGAACGGATCTGCTGCTCAACCGGCGCAAGCTGGCGATTGAGTTCGGACAGAAGGATAATATCCTCATTGACAATGGCGACGATCCTGTCGACAACTTCCGCAGATTCGGCGCGATAAACCGTCGGTCCGAAAAGGCTGAAGCAGCATGCTGCCATGGACAATATAAGAAGCTTTTTATAAAAATGTTGACTCTGTTTTTTCATGTCGCCCGATTCGTCCTTTTAAGATAAGTATAACTAATTATTAACATATGTTGTCACTTCCATCAAGATTTTTTTGCTCTGGTTCATCAGGTTGTAGATGCCTGATTTTTGAAGCGTTGCCACCATGGTCTGCGACGGCGTGATTCGAAAGCGGTCCGGTGCGGACTGAACCATCCCGATAAGTTCATAGGGCTTTTTCTGATGAATGTCCGAAAACGCCAAAGACAGGCTGTCCATTGTCAGGTCGAGCCGCTTGACCCCGGCCCGCTTTGAAAGGATCTTCAGCATAATCTTCAGCAGAAGGTGGTCCACTTCAGACGGCGGCTGACCGAAACGATCGATGATCTCCTCCCTGAAATCAGCGACTTCCTTCAAGTCCTGCATCCTGGCAAGTCGGCGGTAGGATGAAAGCCTGCCGTCCCGGTCAGGAATATAGCTTTCCGGAATAAAAACGGAAACCGGAATATTGATTTCCGGCTCAAGGGGTTCCGTTACGATTTCCCCTTTCAGTTTTGCGATGGATTCCTCCATAAGCTGAAGAAACATGTCATATCCGACGGCGGATATATGGCCGGACTGGTGGATGCCCAGGGCCGCACCGCCACCCCTGATTTTTAAGTCATGAAGCGCGATCTGGAATCCGGCGCCAAGGTCGCTGTGCTCCATGAGCACCTTGAGCCGTTTTTGTGCATCGCGGCCTAAAGTGGCTTCCCCCGGAACAATCAAATATGCGTAGGCCTGCTCATCCGCCCTGCCGACACGGCCGCGCAACTGGTAAATCTGGGCAAGCCCGAACCGGTCCGCCCGATTGACGATAATGGTGTTGGCATTGGGAATGTCAAGGCCGGACTCAACAATGGTGGTTGTCACCAGCACGTCAATGTCACGATTTACAAACTGCTGCATGACGCTTTCAAGCGCCGTTTCATTCAGTCGCCCATGAGCGACCCCGAACCGGACCGCCGGCAGCAGGTCTTTGAGGTATCTGGCCATGTTCCAGATGGTATTGATATTGTTGTGCACGAAAAAAACCTGCCCTCCCCGTTCAACCTCCCTGGATACGGCTTCCGATATGACCGCCGGGTCAAGTTCGCTGATATAGGATATAATCGGTCGGCGCATTTCCGGCGGCGTTGAAATGATGCTGATATCACGGACACCCAGCATTGACATGTGAAGGGTGCGCGGAATGGGGGTGGCGGTCATCGACAGCACATCCACCGTGGTCCGCATCTTTTTCAGCTTTTCCTTGTGTTTGACGCCGAAGCGCTGCTCTTCGTCGATGACAACAAGGCCCAAGTCCTTGAAGCCGATGTCCTTCTGGAGCAGCCGATGGGTGCCGATGACGATATCGGAAATCCCTTTTTGCATCCGATGGATAATTTCTTTCTGCTCTTTTCGTGAACGAAAGCGGCTGAGGCACTCAACGGTTACGGGATACCTGTCAAACCGCTGCGAAAATGTGAGATTATGCTGCTCCGCTAACAGCGTGGTCGGCACCATAACGGCAACCTGCTTTCCGTCATTGACCGCTTTGAACGCCGCACGAAGCGCAACTTCCGTCTTGCCGTACCCCACGTCCCCGCAGATCAGCCGGTCCATGGGTATTGGGGCTTCCATATCCGCAAGAACGTCCTCGATGGCCTTGACCTGGTCTTCGGTTTCCTCAAAGGCGAAACCCGCTTCAAAATCCTGGTAATACGCATCATCACCGCCAAAAGCATGCCCATTTTCGACCTTTCGTGCAGCGTAAAGCTGGAGAAGTTCGCCGGCGATCTTCTCAACGCTTTTCTTCGCCTTTGCCTTTGTCTTTTCCCAGGACGTGCCGCCAAGCTTGTCAATAACCGGTATAACGTCATCGACGCCCAGGTATTTCTGAACCATGTCCATCCGGTCAACCGGCAGGTACAATTTGTCCCCGCCACGGTACTCGATTACCATGAAATCGTTTGTGACCGCATCAATGGTCAGTTTTTCAAGACCTTTATACCGGCCGATCCCGTGTGCGACATGGACGATGAGGTCATCGATATTGATATCCGAAAAATCGAGAAAGGTGGTGCGTACGGCCTGGCGTTTTTCACGGCGGCTTCTGCGGATGCCAGCTTTTCCGAAAATTTCCTTTTCCGTGATGATGGCCAGGCGCAGGTCATGAAAAACAAAGCCCCCGCTCAGATGCCCCGTGACAATGCCGGTTTTGGGCAATCTGCCGACCATTTCCAAAAGAGATGGAAAAACAGCCGGGTGCTTTCCGTAGGGCTCGAGCAGACCCTTGAAGCGGTCCGCCTGTAAACGCGACTGGCAGGCAATCGCTACATGGTATCCGTTCGTTTCATGGATGTCGATCCAGTCCGTCAATGGTTTTAGCAATTGCTCTTTCCTGTCGGCCGCACGGAGATTTCCGGTAAAACCGGCATTGTCCTCAACGGAAAGATGAATCACGTGATGACCGTCTGCATCCGGCCCTGCCGGCGACTGCACATTTACCAGGGGAAACGACAGTTTCCGGATGTTCGCAAGATCCGGTTTTACCGTTGACCATGGCTGATAAATAGATTCCGGCAATACACACATCCGGTTGTCGTCGCAGGCCGACAGATAGTTTCGGGTTGCCCGGTTTTCATTTTTGACAGCCTCGCTTTCATTGGCTTCCGGGTCATAATCAATGATGAGGGCATTGGGATGCAGGTAGTCAAAAACCGTATCCGGTTGCTCATATAGCAGGGGAAGCAGCCCTTCAATGCCGGCAAACACGCCTTCATTGCGAAGCCTTTCGATGAATTCGGTTACCGCAGCTTCGGTAATTCCGGACCTTTCTTTCTGCGCGCGCGCACGGCGGACGATCTCATCCACCCGGTGCTTTTCAAAAACGGCCTCCCGGGCGGGAAGGATGATTGCCTCGCTGATTTGATCCACCTTTCTCTGGCTTGAAACCGAAAACCGGCGGATAGAGTCCACCATATCCCCGAAAAGTTCGATGCGCAGCGGATCATCATACATGGGGGAAAAAATGTCGATGATACCGCCGCGAACGCTGTATTCACCCGGCTCCTCGACAATGGCTGAATGCACATAGCCGCCATTATGGAGCTTGGCCACAAGACGGTCACGGTCCAGCTCTTCATTGACCATTATGAGTTCTGCATAACTGCAAAGCTCACCCTTGGGTATGACCCGCTGCAGCAGGGTTTCCACAGGCGCAACGATAATGGCTGGCGAGCGCCCGTCAACGGCGAGTTTATAAAGCGTGCGAACCCGGTGAGCGGCTGTTTCATTATTGTAGGCCAGCCGTTTGAAAGGGAGAATA